>JAADHT010000152.1 GCA_013151705.1 Kiritimatiellota bacterium
TCGAGCCCGCTCGTTGACCGAGTGGGCTTTGTTGTATTCACATGAATCGGTTTCCGGAGTGGTTGCCGTTTCATTTTTTTTATTGGACCCCCGAGGTATGGAGGCGCGTTATGAAATATGATAGGAACGGAGCTTTGCTGGGAACCGACATCCCATCTTTGAAGGACGTGAGAAGGGGAAAGGTTCGGGACATCTACGACTTGGGGGACAAGTTGCTTTTCGTGGCTACCGACCGGATAAGCGCCTTTGACTGCGTGATGCCGAACGGTATTCCGGACAAGGGGAAAGTGTTGACGCAGCTTTCACTCTTTTGGTTCGAGTTTATGAATTGGATGCCGAATCATCTCATAACCGCCGATGTCGACGAGTATCCCTCAGAGCTCAAAGAGGCCGCCGCCGACCTCCGAGGCAGGTCGATGCTGGTCGCCAAAGCCGAGACGATTCCGGTCGAGTGCATCGCCAGAGGGTACATAACCGGCACCGGCTGGAAGGATTATCAGAAAGAAGGTAAGGTCTGCGGCATTCCATTGCGCTCCGGATATAGGCAAGCCGAGAAATTGGATGAATCTCTTTTCACTCCTTCCACGAAAGCGGATGTCGGTATTCATGACGAGAACATTCCGTTTGAGAAAGCCGTGGAGCTCGTAGGTTTGGAAACGGCCGAGCGGATTAAAGAGCTCACATTGAAAGTCTATACCACCGCCGCCGATTTCGCCGTGACGAAGGGAATCATACTGGCGGACACCAAATTCGAGTTTGGTGTGAGGGATGGCGAGGTCATTTTGATAGACGAGATTCTAACGCCTGATTCGAGTCGGTTCTGGCCGGCCGACACGTATGAGATTGGAACGAGTCCGAAAAGTCTGGACAAGCAGTTCGTGAGGGACTATCTCGAGACTCTCGACTGGGACAAGACACCGCCCGCTCCGGAGTTGCCTGACGATATAGTTTTCAAAACGCGCGACAAGTATTTGGAGGCCTACAGGCTCATAGCAAACCGCGAAATCGAGATTTGACCAGACAGAGGGTCCGCGAGTTGTTTGAATGGTGTTCGGGGCGATACGGACGATCGCACCTGATCGGCAATACCTTGATGGTATAGGAATTTGTTATTTTAACCACGAAGGCACGAAGACACAAAGTTCATTTCATCATTTTTTTCTTTGTGTCTTTGAGCCTCTGTGGTTAAAGAGGGTTCCGGCGGTAGCCGGTTAGGTTCAAACGGATTCGGATTGATGGTTTTGTTTCAATATCGTGCCGCGGGAATCGCGGCGAACAACAAAAAAAAGGAGAGAAAATCATGAACAAATACGATGATTTGTTGAAATCGAAAATGAGCGCCGAGAGTTTCGCGAAACTCGCGGCTTTGAACAACGATGAAGTTATGGAGTTCGTAGGCTACGCCGCGGAACTGTGCGAGCCGGACTCGATTTTCGTGGGCGACGATTCCGGCGCGGATGTCGCGTATTGCAGACAATTGGCCATCGACAACAAGGAGGAGACTCCTTTGAGCATAGATGGGCACACTGTTCATTACGATGGATATTTCGATCAGGCCAGGAAAAAAGAGGTTACCAAATATCTGGTGCCGAAAGAGGAGACGCTTGACGATAAACTCAATCAGATAGACCGCGGCGATGGAATCGCCGAACTGGAATCTTTCCAACGCGGCGCGTACAAGGGCCGCCAGATGCTCGTCCGTTTCTTCTGTCTCGGTCCGGTCAACTCCGAATTTGGAATTCCTTGTCTTCAGATCACCGATTCGGCGTATGTCATACACAGCGAGGATCTTCTCTACCGCAGAGGCTACAAGGCTTTTTCGAACTTGGAAAAGGGTGGCGAGTTCTTCAAATTCCGCCATGCCACTGGAGAGGTTGACGAGCGTGGCACGTCGAAAAACTACGAGAAGAACCGCGTTTTCATGGATTACACCAGAAACACGGTGTTCTCGGTAAACACGCAATACGCCGGAAACACGGTGGGATTGAAGAAGCTGTCGCTCAGACTGGCGATCCGCAAAGCCGACCGCGAAGGCTGGCTCGCGGAGCATATGTTCATAATGCGCTGCAACGGTCCAAACAACCGTAAAACCTATCTCTGCGGCGCGTTTCCGTCAGCGTGCGGCAAAACGTCCACGGCGATGATCCCGGGAGAGAACATCGTCGGAGACGACTTGGCGTATTTCAGAGTGATCGACGGCGAGTTTCGCGCTGTCAACGTGGAGTCCGGGATTTTCGGAATAATAACTGATGTCAACTCGAAAGACGATCCGGTGATTTGGAATCTGCTCAATTCACCTGGAGAGGTTGTTTTCGGCAATGTTCTCGTGAAGGACGGCAAGCCGTACTGGATTGGTATGGGCGAGGAAATTCCGAAAGACGGAGTCAATTATTGCGGCAAGTGGCAAGAGGGAATGCTCGGGCCGGATGGAAAACCGACAACCCAGAGCCACAAAAACGCGAGATACACGGTGCAAATCGACAAACTGGAGAACAAAGATCCCGAATGGGACAAGTCGGAAGGGCATCAAGTCGGCGGAATCATCTATGGTGGCCGCGACAGCGATATTTCCGTTCCAGTCCGCGAGGCCTACTCCTGGGAGCATGGCGTTTGCACGATGGGAGCGATGCTGGAGTCGGAGACAACGGCCGCCACGATTGGTCAGGAGGGCGTCAGAAAATGGAACGTCATGTCCAATATGGATTTCCTTTCGATGTCCGTCGGTCGCTATCTTCAAAACAATTTGGATTTCGCCAAAGACATCGAGCGTCCGAATGTTTTCGGAACCAACTATTTCCTTAAAAAAGACGGAGAGTATCTCAATGGCAAATTGGATAAGTCCGTTTGGATAAAATGGATGGAGCTTCGCATACACGGCGAGGCTGACGCCATTGATTCAGGTTGTGGCTTGATTCCGAAATACGAGGATCTCAAACGTCTTTTCAAAGAGGTGCTCGACGAGGATTATACGGAGAAGAACTACGTCGAGCAGTTCACAACCAACATTCCTGAACTGCTGGCGAAACTCGATCGCATTGAGAAAATCTACTCCGATATCGACGACACTCCGGAGACGATGAGAAACGAGATGCGCGAGCAGAAAGAGCGGCTTGAGGAGTTGCGCGCTCTGAAAGGCGACTACGTCTCCCCGTTTTCCCTATAATGCTAAAAAACCTCGGAAAGGTGATGTGTTCGCATCGCTATCGCGTGGAATGTTGATAATGCGAAAGCGCCGTCCGAGTTTATCGGACGGCGCTTTTATTATATCTCCGCAAGAAAAGTTTCCGGGACGCTGGCGGCGTATACTTGAGCTACGCCAGTCACTATGGAGTTGAATATCACGTATTGGTTATCGGGTGTCATATACGGACGCGCGTGACTGTACTGGCATGTTCCTTGGCTGGTGTGTGACTCGCAAAGTCCGCGGTCTTGGTGAAATCCTGCGTGTTGGAAGCGTTATCGCCGAGAAATCGCCCCAAAGCTCGGAACGCATTGGATTTCTCGCCATGCGCGGCATTGCGTATAGCATTATTCGCGAATTGATATCACTTTGCCTTCGGAGCGTTGTTGTCGTAGAAACGGGGAGTCACTTTGGCCGAATAGTACGGATATCGTTTCAGGCGGTCGTCGTCGATATTCTCGGGAATGTGGCGCCATCGTTCATAGAGCCAAAGGTATTGGTCGGGGAAACGCCTGCAGAATCCCTCGATCTCATTCATTACGGCTTGCGTGAACTCCTCGTCGCTCTTGAACTCACTGGCTCCCTTGGTCAGCAGATTGATATGGATCACCATTCCGCGATTCTCGCGGACGCAACAAGCGACTGTGACCGGGAGATTCATCTTGCGCGCGAACATCGCGGGAGCGCGGCTGGCGGGCACCGGCAATCCGAAGAAATCGACGAACACTCCCCCGTCCCGGGCCTTTGTGTTCTGGTCGATCAAAGTCGCGATGTAGTACTTGCCGCGCAACGCCTTCATCATCTCTTTGACCGCTCCTTTCGCGTAAATCACCCGCGTGCCTTCGGAAGTTCTTCCCGTATTGACGAACTCGTCGAGATATGGATTAACCATTTTTTTCACGACAACCGCGAAATTCGGTTTGCAAGAGCGTCTGTAATGCATCCCCATCAACTCCCAATTCCCAAGATGGGGCGGGACCCACATACCCCCTTTGTTCAACTGGTCTAGATCTTCGATCAATTCAATGCCGCCATCCGCGAATCGCACAAGCGCGTCGGATCTGTCTCCTCTTTTCCTGAACCAAAAAAATTCAAGTCCCAACAACGCCGTATTCGACAAATTGCGTTTCGTCAATCCGCGCACTTCCTTGTCGCTTTTCTCCGGAAACGCGATCCTCAGATTGGCGGAGACAAGTTTTCGGAATTGAGGAACCAAATACATGACAAAGCCCGCTGTATTCGCAAGCGCCACAATGGCACCGTAGGGTAAACATCTGACAACGCCATATAAAATCAGAACCAAAATATACAGCGAATAATTTCCAATCGTTTTTTTACTTCTTTTTCCCATCCATGGATCCTCTATTGCGAACAATCAGACTGATCGGTCGGATTGGTCCTTTTTTTCTTATTCGCTTTCATGCGTAGTTTGTTCTATTTTATCGCTTTCACCCTGCGGCGTTTCGGAATAGGCGTGAATGAGGGAGTGCCATCTTTTCTCATAAGTATTCCTTCGGAGAAAAGAAGACTTTTGACGCAGGAGGAGGCTATGTTCAAGGCTAGATGCGTCTTGCATTCCTTGGCGCATTTAATGTCGTCAGCGGCTTTAACGACTTCGACGGATAAATCGTCGTTGATATGAAGCAGTCCCCAACCCTCGGCCAACTCGCTGGCATCCACCGCCCCAACCGGCACGGCCAGATAGAGGAAATCCGCGACGTTCGCCTGCGCGATCCTCTCGAATCGACTCCCTTTGTATAAGGAGTTCTCGATTTCGCGCATCTTTTTGAGGCATTGCCGGTACTCCAGGTTTTTAGAAGCGGAATAGTTCCAGGATTCAAACTCCTCGAACAGAGTGTCGGTCTCCCTCAATTCCGGTTCAGTCTCGCGCAGAATCGACTCCAATCTCTCCTTTTCGGCTTTTATCTCCCGCAACGGAGCGAGCATCTCCTCGCGCCGAGAGCAATCCGGCCAGCAATCCGAGCGGCTCCTCCGCACTTCCACAACCAGAGTCTTGACCGGATGGACAAGTCGTTTCCGCCCGGGCTTCGTCCAGACCGCGGCCACATCGGCCTTGAACCGCGAAACTCGCGTGGGAACGCCGATAGCCAATGCCGATGGATTCCCGATAGCGACCCATGCGAGCGCGGCGCGTCTGAGATCCCGCGGGCGCAATTCCTTCGGAGGAGCGAGTTCGCCCTCGCCAATCGGTTTCCCGCCGATAGTTGTCTCAATAAATGAGTTCTCATCATCCATTCGCCGCGGTGGCGCCGGTTCACGTTCCGTCTCGAATGCGTTGACCGGCTTTTCGACGGCCGGCGAAGAGTTGGCGGAATCATCGAAATCAAAACTGAGTTGATCATCAGAAGACATTTTTTATTTCTCCATTTTTCAATTTCAATCGTTGCGCTGTTCGCATTACAAGCTAAATTAGCCCTTGCTCGAAAAGGAGGCACAGCCATGTAGGCGCTTATTTCGAGTGTGAGGTCGCATCTGTTCGCTTGGAATTCAATCCCGAAGCAGTGGGTTCCCGGCGAAAAACACGCGATCACCCAAGTCTAGAGCGCTTGGACGCCGAATTCGGCCGGAAAATCGAAGGCGGACGTTTGAAAGTCCGCAAACTCTATTTCCAAGCCGATGTCGGCGTCCATTCCGAAAATATCGACGACAACAAACTGTTTTTTATATCATGAAATTACGATTTTACAACTCGATGAGCAGGAACAAAGAGAATTTCCATCCCATAAAAGAGGGAAAGGTCGGAATGTACACTTGCGGCCCGACGGTCTACAATTTCGCGCACATCGGCAACTTCAGAGCGTACATGTTCGAAGACCTGCTGAGACGCGTTCTGAAATACGCCGGATATGAAGTGACGCAAATTATGAATCTCACGGATGTCGATGATAAAACCATCCGCGATTCACGCGCCGCCGGAATTCCCCTGGACGAATTCACCCAAAAATATAAAAAAGCTTTTTTCGAGGATATGGAGACGCTTGCAATCGAAAAAG
>JAADHT010000136.1 GCA_013151705.1 Kiritimatiellota bacterium
GAAAGCACTTCACCTATGTCAAACTCTTTCAATCTCTCAATCCTTCACTTTGTAAAGACGAAAACTAATGTGAAACCGTTACGCCGTGTTTCCTAAAGGATGCGGGGCTTGCGTTTCAGTAGTATATATGCGTACTAGAGATTGCGTTTCAAGTTCCTTTTGGGAGTTTTTCGTATATTTCTTTAAGAGCGTGGGCAAATGCCGTGATTCCCAATCCGGTGCATTCCGCTCTTGAGGGGGCGTGGACGGAGGAGATAATGAGCAAATTCCGCAATGCCTTGCGAAACGACTCGGACGTGTTGGATCAAATTCAACTCAATCTCAATCAAAGGGGAAGGCGGTTCCCGAATTGGACGTATGATTTGCATCCCGACTTTCTGTTGGAGGCGTTGGACTCGACAAGGGAGCTTCGATTGAATCTGGAGCTTTTTCCTTGGGTGATGAGTGAACCGGAGATATTCTGAATGTTGGATTCGGAGAGAAACAAAGTGAGCGGGAACACGAAAATAAAAGTGGCAGTCGTTCAGCCGTCTGTTCCGGATTCGGACGCTCCGGACGCGTATGTCGCGGAGGGACTTCGATTGACAAGGGAGGCTGCCGGCGACGGTGCCGCGTTCATTTGTCTGCTTGCCTACGCTGTTTTTGATGTCAACTATAGAACCGTGAGGGTAATATTGCCGCATACCTTTAAAGATTGAGGATACTGGAAACAGGAGATTTGTTTATGGATATGCTTCATGTGGCTGACAAGTTGAAGAAACTGCGATTGTCGCAGGGCTTGACCGTCGCGAAACTCGCGGAAAAGACGGGATTCAGCAACGCGTTCATCTCCCGCGTGGAGAATTTCAGAATCAATCCGTCTTTGAACGCGCTCGCGAAAATCGCGGCGGCTCTCGCTATTGAAATGGCGGAGCTCTTCCAGGAAGGGGAGGGGGGACCGGAATACGTCTTCTCGAGAATGGACGAGGGAGAGGCTATGGTGAGGGACGACAGCGACAAATACGAAATGGAGTATTTCTCGCTCGCCTATGCGAAACTCGACAGGAAGATGAACCCGTTTCTCATCGAATACAGAAAACCCGATCGTGTCAGGCCGATGATGACGCATGAGGACGACGAGTTTTTCCTCCTTCTCGAAGGCGAGGTCGATTTCATCATATCCGATTCGGACAGCCGGAGGAAAATGGTTCCCGGCGACACCGTCTACCTCTCGAAAAACATTCCCCACACCGTTGAGCTTTCAGATTCCGCGGAGTTCGCTAAAGCCCTGGTCGTGTACTCCTCTTGAGTCACTGGCGCGGTGATTCACTGACCGATGGAGTTTTTTTGGGTAATGACGGCCTGGAAGAGCCGTCGTACTTGCCTCTCAGCGGGATGGAGTCCCGCCGTATAATGTTTTCGAGTCTTGAAAACATTATCTCGGAACTGATTCCGCTATTCCGTTTATGGATTTTTCCGCTGCATATCCATCATTACTTTGCGTGCGGTATCACTTAAAACCTTCTTGCCTTTAGGTTTCCATATGTTGGTTCTACCGGCATAGCTTATGAAATTCTCGATGAAGCAAGCGAATCGTTCCGCCGTTTCCACCGCTTGTTTTCCGCGTCCGTAAATTTGATCAGTTGCGAAAAGAATGCGCTCGCAGATTGTTTGCACTGTTCCGTCTTCGGTGTTGCGACGCCTGTCTAAATGATCCATCAGCCGACGATAGTCTATATATCCACATAAAGTGCAATAGACTCGAGGATAATATTAAGCCGACAGTTTAATATTTGACATCAAACTCGCCGTTGACGAACCGACAGACATGTCAAACATTTTGGTGTCGGTTTAATAGATTCTCGCGGAAATTCCCGAAATCAGCTAGACACTCCGCGGGAACGGTGCGAAAGTATGTGGCAATGTTTCGTTTTTGCTGTTCCCTTCCGCTTGGATATTCCGAGACCCTTGTTCGATATTGGATACGTTTTTTTGTTCCAGCAACCGCTGGTTGAATTCATTATACGGGAATCATCTTATGAGTTATATTGATCTACACACGCACAGCACCGCTTCCGATGGCACTTTCACGCCCTCGGAAATCGTGGCGCTCGCCGCGGAGCTTGAACTTTCCGCCGTCGCTCTGACCGACCACGACACGATGGCGGGCATAGAGGAGTTTCTTGAAGCGGGAGCCGGTGCTTCGGAAGTCGAGGCTGTTCCGGGAGTCGAGGTTTCCGTCGATTTCACCGGGAAGGAGGTGCACATAGTCGGTTTGTTCATAGATCACGAACATTCGGGGTTGAACGAACTTCTCCGCGAGGTTCGCGTCAACCGCCACGCCAGAAACGACGTTCTGATCTCGAAACTGAATGAGATGGGCTATGAAATCACGATGGACGAGGTGTTGGCTGAGGCCGGCGGCGAGTCGGTGGGACGGCCCATCGTCGCCAAAATCCTTGTGCGTAAAGGATATTTTAAGGAACCGCAAGCTGTTTTCGACGACTGTTTGAAGCGCGGGGCTCCCGCATACACTCAACGCGTCCTTCCCAGTCCGAAAGAGGTGTTGGAGCTGATCAAAGCAGCAGGAGGCGTTTCAATTTGGGCGCATCCGCTTTATCGGGCCGCCAATGACAGGACTTATATGCGCAAGGTGCTGCGTACTTTAAAGCCCTTGGGCTTGGGTGGAATTGAGGCGTACTATACGACGTTCACCCTGGCGCAGAGCAGGGCTGTCGAGGAGGTCGCCGCCGAATTCGACGTGCTTTTGTCGGGAGGCTCCGATTTCCATGGGGGGAACCAACCCAGCGTGGAGTTGAAGAAGGGCAGGGGGGATTTGGCGATTCCCGCGGATTTGCTCGCTGATTTGCGGGAAAAAGCCGGTAAGTAATCCCGCGGCTTCCGACAGGTCATTTTTGCTTGGCGCTGGTCGCGGCGGGAACGGGAGGTTCAGTCGGAGCGGGAGGCTTTGTTTGTTTTTGAATCCGCGGTTCTGTTTTTTCCGCTCCGTTTTTTTTCGGCGCTGATTTTGCGGGTTTTGCGGGTTTGTTCGGTTGTTTAGCGTCGAGCGATTGTCGGAAATGTGGTCTAGGCGGGGCCCCCGACCGTTTTTTCGAGTTCTTGTTCATTCCGAGGACGTTGTTCCAAATCGACCACCGCGGTTTTTTGTAGTCGAGGTTTTTTCCCAGTATCCAGTAGTTGTAGAGCTTTTTTATCGTGTTGTTGTTGCGTTTGATGGCCAGCCATTCGTTTATGAACTTGCTGAAGGCCAGATCGTTTTGCGCTATGGCGTAGGCGAAGTTGTCTTTCACGAGATCTGGTTTCGGCACTACGACATCGAATTTCGGATACAGCATGCAGTACGCGCTTCCTTGCTCGGCTGTTGTGAGAAGGACGTCGGCCTCGACTTTTCCCGTGAAGAATTCGTCTATTGATTTCAGCGATATGAACGTCGCTTTCGGAAGGATGGGGGATGTCAAATCCTTGTAGGCTGATCCCTCGAGAACGGCGATGGATATATTCATGTTTTTGACGGCGCGGCTGCTCAAGTATTTGTTAGTCTCGTGGTCGCGGGTGACGAAGGCTAGCGTGACTACCAGATACGCGTTCGAGAAATCCAGCGTCTCGATGCGTTTGACGGTTTTCGAGATGCCCGCCATGGCGATGTCGATCGTATTTGAGTCCACCCCTTTTCCTATGTCGTCGTATTTTATTGGAATGAACTCCAAGGTGCAATTCAGGTCTTTCGCGAGCTGGTTGGCCATCGCTATGTCGAATCCGATAAGTTCTTCCTTCGCGTTGAAGTATGTGAATGGTCGGGCGTTGGGATTGTACCCTACTCTGATAACACCTCGCTTTTTTATTTCCCGCAATCGGTTTGAGCCTGGTTTGGAGGCGAACACTTTTTCCAGAATTGAGGTCTCCGGGTATTTTTTGAGCACTACTGTTTTGACTTGGCGTTGAACCTTCATGCTCGCGAGCATGTCTTTTAGCTCGGTGTTCGTCTTCGGGGTGAAACCAAGGATGTAGGAGGTGCCGAGTAGGGTGGCGACGGTGCAGATAACTATCACGATGGAGTTTTTCACTATTTTTTTCATATCGACTTTCAGAAGGCCTGTTATCCAAGCGTTGCAGACTAGCGTGAACCCCAAAAGATAGACCGCAGCGAGGAGCGTCGCGAATTTGCCGTTGATGATTCCGGCCATCAGATAGACGTCGAACAAATCGGATGATATGTGGAAGTGGTTGAGGAGAAACGGGATCGCGAAATTAGCGCTTCCCATGAAACTCAACAGGCTCGTGGCGATGAATTCCGGGTAGCGGTAGTACTCGATTGTCACGCCGTCGAACCACGCCGCGAACATAACGAAGAGTATGGTCAATAGTTTCCCCGTGCAGGGGAAAATGTAGCATATCGGGATGATTATGTCGTTCAACGTGTCGCGCTCTTCGTTGTAGTACCCATGCGATTTCATAAGAACGCGGGTGTCGCGGGTTATCAAAGGGAGCAGAATGAAGAGATTGCTTGTCGCGAAGGCTATCAGCAACACCTCTTTGGAGACCTTGAATATCTCCTTGTACGTGTATGATGTGAAGGTGGTGATGATCAGAGGGAAAATTATGAATGTCATCAACAGGGCCGCGGCGATGAAGGTTATGAAATATACCTGAAGCCTTGCGATCTCATCGAGCGTCATCGTGCCGGCGGCGACCGCGGTTATGGCGAAAGTTCCCAAAGGAGCGAGTTTAACCATGAATGTGGTAACCTTTTCCAAGGCTACTCCGAATATCGAGAGATTGTCCAGCAGCTTCTTTTTTCCCGGCACCGAAATCAGGGCGATTCCAACGCAGACGCAGAAAAGCACGACCGCCGGCACCAGACTTTCCGCCATCGCGTTGAATGGGTTTGAGGAGATGTAGAGTCCCAGTGAATCGACCGGCGGCGGAGAGGATATCATCTCGCCTCTGTAGAAGCCGCTCGACTCCCATTCCGGAAATGTCGCCGGCATCAAGAGTACGAAGAAGATGGCTATGCTCCAGAAGAGAATGGTGATGATGCCGCCTTTGATTGCGATCAGCTTCGCGTTTTTCAGGTCGAGCCGGCCGATTCCGCATATCAAGGTCGTAACTATGTAGGGCATCACGCACATGAGGAGAAGGTTGACGTATATGTCGCCCACCACTCGGAGTTTGGCGCACAAATCACCGAACATCAAACCACATATCAGGCCTAGAATCATCGCGATGATAACCCAAGTGGACAATGAGAATTTCAGCTTCATTTTTATCATTAGAATCTCAATCCGTTTCGATGTTTCTCTGTTCTCCTACCTTACTTTTTCTGTTTCCGCTGGACGCTTTATTTTTGTCATTCTGGTCAAAACTTCGGCGACGTCCTTCGCCCAAAGCGTGTTCATAGCGCCGTTCGGATGCCCTTCGCCGCTCACCGTTAGAGCCGGTGTTTGTTTGTAGGCGCAGTTGACCATTCCGATTCCGTTTTCTTTCAGAAAAACCGACATGTCGGTCAAAAACTCTTTCGGGCTGGCGAAAAGAATGACGAGAAAACGTCCTTTTCGTTTTTTCACCAGCGCGTTCATTCTCAATATCAACTTTTTCAGTATTTCACGTTTTCCGCGCATGCGTCCGGCTGTTTTCAGTAGCATCGCCGCTTTTTCGATGACCGTTACCGCGGCCGAGTATTCGCGGAGAGGCGCATGCGTGTATGATTCAGGTTTCTGGAAGACCAGCTCGCCGGTTTTTGGATCGAGGCTCGCCCAAGGCAGAGCGACGTGTCCGCGTTTCGAGTATCTGGAGAGTGCCTCCAACCAGTATTCCGGAGCCACGTCGCGGTCCTCGTGATGTTCGATTAAACCGTAGAAGACTATCGAGTATGGAGTGATCTTCTTGGATATTTTCCGTAGCGTCATATATGATTGAAGCGTTCCGTATCCTCCCACTCCGAAATTGCGCACCCATGTTTTGGGGAACAACTTTTGAACTTTCCATGCCATTGTCTCGTTGTCGGACACCGCCCATCCTTGAATGAACGAGCCGCCTATGAAAAATGTTTTTTCGTTGGTTTTAGAATTGTTGGGTCTTTCGCTGACGGAGCGGGAACCATCGGAGTTGAACGTCATTTTCACTTCAGGATTTCCTGGAGCGTATGGCGGAAAGACGTAATG
>JAADHT010000299.1 GCA_013151705.1 Kiritimatiellota bacterium
CGTCGGTCGCCCTGGCGGCGGCCGCAAACAACGCGGACACCGTGACGATCGCCGTGGCGGCGTGGCCGTCCGACATCGGGAAAAGCGTGGAACTTGTCGTGCCGATTCCGGAAACGGGGAGAATTTTCAATGGTGGAGCGCACTCTTCTCCCAGTGGCCCCGTGGCTCCGTGTGGGAAAAGAAAAAAAGATGTGGCTCATGCGGAGACACTGAGGCACGGAGATGGGAAAAAGAAGGAAAAAGGGAAAAGCGAATGGCGGATTGAGGTGGCGACGGGAATGATTCCGAGCGCGGAATCCGCGAAGTCGGAAAACGGCGGAAACGGTGTTTTGACGGCTTCCGGCTGGCTTTCGACCCGCGGGGTTTCGGAGCCGGAGACCGCGGAGTTCGCGGACGGCGTTTTCAGACGAAAGGTGACGCTCCGGGATCTGACGGTGATACGGCTGGAAAGGGTCGGCGGAAAAGCTCCGAAACGAATCGTTTTGTCGGACAAGCCTCCCCGCGGACTGAAACGTCCTAGATTCAAAACAGGTGTCGCCAAGGTGTTTTCGGAGCGTCCGTCGCCGGTGGAGCGCCGCGTTCCGCTTATCGATTTGAAACGGGCTAGTTCGGCGGATTGCCGTTCGGGCGCTTTCTCGTCCGAAACGGTCGCCGCCAGCCGCGGACGGGTGGGAAAAATCTCCGGAGTCGTTCCCTGGGATTCGAAGAGTATCGTCGTAATCCACGAATCGGGGGGCGGCGCTCCGCCGGAAGGAGCGGCGTGGGCGAAAATCGCGTTCAAAAGACCGCCCGCCGACGCGGAGACGCTCTCGTTCTGGGTTCGACCGTCAAAAATGTTGGAATCCGGCGCGGACGGAACAAAAAAGTCCAAACGCGGATTTCGCGGGAAAAATCAGACTGTGACATTGCGATTTTCACATCCCGTTTTTAAATCCGGCGGAGGCGTGTCGCGACGAGTCGTTTTGGTGAAACTGCCTTCCAACGTCTGGAGCCGAATTGAATCGCGCAAACCGAAAAACTCCCCGTTGCCGGACGAGTTGAGAATCCTGCCGCCGCCGAAGAGCAAGAAACGGCGCGGACGGAGGTCCGGCGCGGAGATCGAGACGAGATACGAGTTTAACGGAATATGCGCCCTCGGCGGCGGCTCAAACGCTCTGCGCTCGGCCCGTCTGGTCTCCGCGGGAACCGCGAGGCGTCCCGCTCCACGTGGCGGAGACGACGAACCCGACGGGGGCGAGAAAAAACGGCCACCCAAAATGGAGGAGCGTTCGGTGAAACTACTTCTTCTTTTCGGAAAGGCCGGGAAACCGTTCGAGTATCGCCGAACGTTTTCCGAACCGATGGTTTTCCGTTCGGCGAAAGTCTTGACTAAATTCGGGAAACGACGCCTAGCCTGGCGCGTCGACGCGCAGTTGCTGGAAGTCGCCGGAATTTTTCCGGAGCGCAAGCGCATGGATGAAATCCGAAACAATGAGAATGACGACGGTACGGTCGCTGTTGTTCCAGAGGCGGTCCGTTCGAAGTTGAACGCCCGCGAAAGAAAATTTCTCTCTACTCCCAATACCTCGTTGATCGTCATCCGCCTCGAATCGCTGAAATAACGTCACAATCCACCTTTCAAATTTCGATTCAACAGGTCGACAAGATCCGCTAGGAAGCGGAGTAGCCGGGAATTTCCACCAGCGCGTTAGTGGCAAATATTATTTTAAATTCATGTTTCCGGAAGCCGCCGCGATAATTTTTTCACTTATCAGTGACATTTTCCTGTCTTTCAGGCGACGTTCATTGAGCCAGTACGGGCTTGAAATTTCCTTAAATGCATAAATTGCGGCCTGAATGCCTTCAGCCCAGGCGACCGTAATCAGTTCAATATCACCATGAACATCCCCCGCCGCGAAAACACCTTCACGGCTTGTTTCAAAATATGAATCAACAGCGACGCTGCTGTCGTCCTTCAATTTGATGTTCAGTTTTTTAAAGGTATCTTTCGCGGATAAAAACCCGATCTGCACAATAACAATATCACAGTGAATGATATCACCGCCAAGATCAAGCGCGAACAGGTTGTCTGAAAATGCCGCGGAAACAATTTCTGAAGATGTATGCACATCTCCGCCGCATTCTTTAATTCTCTTTAAAGTATCCTCTTTGCCGGCAGGTATATCTTCCCTGATAATCAAATCTACCGCTCCATGCCTTTCAAGAACCATAACAGCCGCATCCAGAGCGGAATCTCCTCCCCCGGTGATTGCGACCCGTTTCCCGGAATAGTCGCTTATCTTGGGAATTTTATAAAATACCTGATCACTCTTCAAGGCATCAAGGAGAGGAAGTTTTCGAGGATAATGAAGCAAACCCACAGCTATTATGACTTTTCTGCAATGGTATCCCGCTTTATCGGTAATGACGCAAAACAGGGAATCATCTTTTTCGACTTTATCCGTATCATCGATCTGTACGAGTTCTTCATTGAAACGGAATTCCACCTCCGCATTCAGTGCCTGACGATACACTCTGTCAGACAAATCGGCACCGGTTATTCCATCTGGAAATCCGGGAATATCGATTATCCTTTTTTCGGAATAGAGAAACGACGGTTGTCCGCCTGCATGTTCTTTGGCTTCAATAATCAGGGTTTTAAGCCCGCGATGCGCTGTGGTGAGAGCTGCAGAAAGACCGGCCGGCCCCGCACCTAAAATCACAACATCCCAAAAATCAGATTTTTCTGTTTTCATAATCTAAACTGACCAGCTTTGCCGGAATATTAAGATCCTCGAAAAAATGATAGGACGTTTGATTTCCGAACATACTGCAAGATGCCAGCTTGGAAAGGTGTTGTCAAATAACTTTGCGGGAAAAAGCGTATAATTTTTCGATTATGCTATGGTTGTGAGCGGGAGTTCGGCATTGCGGACAAACGGCTCTTTTTAAAATACGCCGCAAAAACGCCTGCGAATCGCCATCCGTCCCGTATGAACGCGCATCACAGAGCGACGGAATCGAGACCTGGAACGAACAAACAGGCATCCAACATCGATTCGAGATAGTCGCCGTAAACCATTCCAGTGTGGTGAATAAACAGTCCGTTCATCAGCGTCCTCTCCCAACGCGGCCAGTCGTCAACCTCGCACCAGAGATAGTTATTCATCCAGCGAAGCGTCGTTTAGAACGTTTTGAACCTCGGGAGAGGCCAACACTTGTTCTATCTTCTTTTTGAATTTTCGCTCCGTGCGGTCTCTGACCGTGAATTCCGGATTGAGAACCATCGTGGCATGGGCCAGGTGGTGCAGCAATTCCGCCATCCTCCATTCGGATACGACTTCCGTGGTGAATCCCCTGTCGATCAGCTCGTAATAGAGTTGCTTTCCGCATGTCACTCCATCCTCCACGTTCATTGCGAAGGTCAGATTCTCGTTGTGGAGAACGCTTGTCCGATACAACGCGCAGATCGTCCGAATGTAGAAGTCGAGACGTTTTTTCTCCGTGAGTTTTCTCTTCAATTTTTTAAGGTCGGTCAGACGCTTCAAAACCACCTGCCACTTGGGTTTCAGGTCAAGTTTGCCGCAGCCGACGCAGGCGGTTTCCGGCGACATGCGCGAGAGCAACTCCGAGAGCCACCCCTCCTTTCTCACGAAAGTGTCGGAATGCATGGCAATGAAAAATTCCGTCTCGCATATCTCCAATCCCTTGTCTAGACCAGTGCCATGCGCCCAGGAACCACTACCCTTCATCTCGCCGGGTCTTTCGATCAACGTTATCCATTTCAGCGTTCGAAGATATTCCAACGAAGGGTCGCCTGAATCGTTGTCCACGACTATGACGTTATATGGAGCCTTGGTGAATTTCCGCATGGATCGCAGACAAAGCCTCGTCAACTCCTCGGTTTTATAGTTGACCACGCAAATGGTCGTTTTTCCTTTTTCATATTCTTTCAAAATAATTTCCTGATGGCGTATATTTTAGGAACGCGCAACGTCCGTTCGAAATCGATGCCCACCACCCCTTGCCGATGTTAAATTGCTCCAAATGGATACGGCAATATATCCCGCACGCTTTCATGCTCTTTTCTTCCAGCCAGACAGGAGGCCAATATTTGGATGTATCTAGGGCCCTCCGAGCATACGGCGTTCGCGAAAAGAATTCCGGCGACATATCTTAAAGCGCTTCTGGTCGACCAAACCTCGGTCGCGGTCGGAGCGTCTATCGGCTTGGGGTTCCAGTCGTTTTCGGACGAGAGGGATATGGCGCGCAAAATTTTCGGTTTCACCGTGTTGGACTGCTGGCCGGTTGAGGTGTAAAGTACGGCGAACCTATCATTCGCGCGGATAACCGTACCGCGCAATCCGAAACCGCGGCCTATCTCCAAAGCTATGGACGCCAAAAGGATGTCGGCTCCGAATCCATCCTCCAGAACGGGGCCCAAACAGTACAAATCCGGATCCTGTATATTGTCTTCATACATTCTAAAACCCAATTCGCGCATACATCTTCCAAGGCGTTTCGGTGTCACTGGCTTGAATTTCGCTGATTTAGAGACGGTCAAACCCCAAAGATCTTTCAATGATGAATAATCCACCTCGTCGTACCAAATGGAATGCAATTCCGCAAGTCCCTGCAAAAGGTTTGGATGATTCTCCCCCAAACGTCCGGAAAATCTTCTGCGTTTCCCGCGGATCTTTTGAATGACCTGCATCTGGTGGGATTTACGTCTGACATTCGGAGCGGAACTCTCCTGAAGCTCCGCCAAAACACCGTCAAGTCCATCCTCCGACGCGTCGTGGCGCAACATCTCCGCCATTGCCGGATATGAGACGTCGTCGTCGCGATCTCCCAAAAGCGTTATCAGCGCGTTGAGTTTGTCTTTATTCATTATTGTTTGTTTTTCACCGGAAACTTGCCTTGCAAAGCGTCGGAGGCGATCTTCATAGCGTCTTTGCGGAATGCGGCGTTCAACATCCATTTGAAAAAGCCGGGGTTGTTTTCGGCGATATCCTTTATCGGAGTTCCGGAATTTTTTCCAAAAGCGATGATTGGAACATCGCCCTGCCATCTGAATTTCCCTTCGCTGTCTATCCAATTCGGCTGACGCTGATCGCAAAATTCATGCAAACCGTCTATGTCGCGCGGCAAATCAGGATACTTTTCGAGTTGCCCCCGCAAAACATCGATTGACGCCAAAACATCCGCTTCGGCGGCATGAGCGTCCTCCAAATCCTTGCCGCTATAAAAACGGTAGGCCGCCGAAAGGGTGCGTGGCTCCATTTTATGATAGATAGTCTGCATATCGATCAACTTCCGGTTTTCTATCTCGAAATCAAGTCCGGAACGTTTGAATTCCTGAATCAACAACGGAACATCGAATCTCTTTATATTGAAGCCGGCCAAATCGCATCCCTCCAAGTAGAGCATGAAGGACGATGAGACCGATTTGAAAGTCGGCTTGTCCGCGACATCGGCATCGTATATGCCATGAATGGCCGACGCGTCTTCGGGAATACGCATTTCAGGATTGAATCTTCTAGTCTTGACCTCCAATTCACCGCTTATGGATAGTTTCGCCACGCATATCTCGACGATCCTGTCGGCCATGACGTTCGTCCCGGTCGTTTCCAAATCGAAAAAAACCAAGGGAGTTTTGAGATTGAAGTCGTATTTCGATGACATGCCATCACCTCCATCCACCGTTCCGTCTCCATCGATTGTGAATTCCGGATTGGCGGGTCACGCGGTATTGTTGTCAAGAAGCGGCTAGACCCGCGCCGGCCCAACCCTCCGTCCGCGCTGAAGCGCGTTCACATCGTAATCTACATCGTCGCGGAAACCCTTCAACCGTTGGAGCGGGTATTTTGAAAAAAGTATGATTCGTAACGTAATACCTCAATACTTGGCTAACACCACTCAACGACGCTTGACTTAGGACATCCAACACATTAACTTCGTCATGACGACGACATCCTTTTTTGTTTTCAAACAACTAATAGGCAGGTAGGTCGCCGTTGCCACATTCGATCCTGAAACCGACAAGGCGGAGCTGATTTATTCATCTGATTCCAATATAAGGAAGCACATCGCCGGGACCTCAAAACTCATAGGAGTCAAACGCAGTTGCGGCCCGCCATTCGTTTTGACGAAAAAAGCTCTGTGGTCGATGA
>JAADHT010000105.1 GCA_013151705.1 Kiritimatiellota bacterium
TCGAGTTTAAGTCCTTTATTTGTAGTTTGTTATAAAATAGATATTGTTCAAATATTTTTTTGGAAACTCAAAGTCGTATCGGATTAGGAGCTGGCCTCAAAATCACCTTTTTTCAGCAAAACAATGTTCATAACACTTCCCGCCACGTCCGCGCGGTACGTGAAGATACGCCGAAAAACGATAGTTTCAAAGCTGGAATCAATTTGAGAGCGATGTCTGTGAAAAAACTCTTCCCCGCGTGGAATTCCCGCTCCTTTGTTTCTCCGCTCATCGTCTGATTGGAAATCGCGCAAGCAATGAAAATTCAGGAATTATTAACACAACCCAAATTGATTTTTATATATGATGTTATATTGTGCATTGTTAGGGGGAGTAGCAAACCGCAATATCGCACTTAAACAAGCCAATAGGAGGAAAAAATGAGTCGTTCCTACGAAAACATCGGTGTCGAGTTTTATTCGCATTCCGGAAGATTTTCTCCTCTCTTTATTTTGATCTTTCCAATAGCGTTTATCACATCCATTCTTTTGGCGTTTGTCTACAACGCTCTGGTGATCTACATTCCGATCATAGGATATTTCAGCGTCGTCCTCACTTTTGGATACGCTTTGATCATTGGAGTCGTGACGGGTTTATGCTTGTCGTTGTTCAAAGTGCGAAACATGGTGATAGCGCGCTTGGCAGGCCTCGTTTGCGGCGTGTTGGCTTTGTATTTGGCTTGGGTGGTGTTCGTCTATCTTTTTCTAGGTGAATTTTCTCCGAAAACCGAGATTACTTTGATTGGAGCCGTGTTTAATCCAATCGGAATATGGAACGTGGCTTGTGCCATCGCCGAGAAGGGATGGTATTCGATAAGAACGCTCACCCCGTCGGGTTGGGTGTTGTGGACGTTTTGGATTATTGAGGCGCTTATTATTCAAATCACCATATTCTTTTCTTTGGAAGCGTCAATAGGGGACTCGGTTTTTTGCGAAGAGTGCGGGGAATGGGCGGAGGATGAGGAGGGAGTCGTGAATTTTCTCTTGAATGAGGACGAGAATTTGACGAATGACTTCTTGCGGAAAGACTTTTCGTTTCTCAAAAACGCTGTCAGGTGACGCAATGCGAGAAACGGAAAATTGCGGAAAAAACGAAATCGGGAAACCACCTGCCGCTGAAAGCGGTTTATTGAAGCGCGTTTTCAATCTAAGGACGCGTCTGACGATTCTGGCGGCGATGCTTGGAGTTTCCTTGGCGATTCTGTTCACACCCGGCGCGCCCGCGATGCTGCGCAACTCTTTGTATTCGCTTCTCCCCACATCCCCGTTTGAATTGCGTCTGCGCGGAACGCCGACGGAGATGGGAGAACAACACGGAGAGGCCCGCGGCTTCGCCATACGGCTCTTGTGCGATCTCTATCTCAAACGCGTCGTCTGCCGAGGCGACGAAACTCTGCTGAAAAAACGCGGAGCCGAGGCGAGGAGGCTTTTCTTCGGCATTTCAAAGAGATGGAGCGAGGAGATTGCCGGACTCTCCAAAACCTCGAAAGTTCCCGAAAACGAGTTGATGCTGGCCAACAGTTTTCTCGATTTGGGTTTCGACCGATGCGGTTGCCGTCAGGTGGTTATTTCAAAACGCGCGCCGGACGGACGCGTCTCTCTCTTGCACGCGCATAATCTCGATTGGAGCAATTTGGGTGGAGTCGGCAACTTTCTGGTGACCATATTCAGAACCGAACGAGGTTCCGAACGATTCGCCACGGTTCACATCGGCTTTCCCGGGATGGTGGGCGCTCTGACGATAATCAACGAAAAAGGAGTTTCGTTGGGCTTCAATCAACGAGGGTTCGCTGGAGACGAGTCCAAAATGCCGGTGTTTCTCGAAATAAGGGAGATTGCCGAGACTTCCGCGAGTTTCGCGGACGCGCGGAAAAAAATACTGGCGACACCTCGGGGCATGCCGTTTTTCATCGTTCTGGCCGATGCGAAATCCGGAAAGGCGACCGTATTTGAGCGCGAGGACTCAAACATCACGGAACGTGATCTTACAGGCGAAGTAATTGCCGCCGACAACGCGTCGTGGTTCGAAAAACCACCGGGCTCCTGTCCATCCGAGAGAACGGCGCTGGCGTTTTTGAGAAAATCGGACGATCCGCTCTCAGCGATGAAAAACACTTTGAGAGATCCCAACGTGCTGCTCGGCTGCAACATATACAGCGTCATTTTCGATTTCAGCGACAACGCCTTTTATCTCGCTTCGGGCGAAATTCCCGCCGCCAAAGGAAAATACCGAAAATTCACGCTCTTTCCCGACCAACTCTGACAGTCAAATTATAGTTTGAGTCGCGGTACACCATAAAAAAATCAGAACCTTTCACTGCGATATTTTATATTTTGACGCAAAGCGTCTTTGGAGTTTACTCGCCTAGAGCGCGGTGCGGCGCCCCCTGCGCCGCTTTTTATTTTTATCATTTCGCATATGGACGGCAAACCCATTCAAATCGGATAATTGCCTAGCACTTTCCGCCGTCGTTCGTTGAGCTATGGCAGGACGCTGTCGGCGAAAGTGCCCTACTTCGATCTATGCGTATTCGAGTCTTTGTCATTTGTCCATTTGGAATTCCGTCGTGGCGGGGATGCCACAAAAATGGGCGGGCGGGGACGCTCCGCCCTACCAATCACGAATCACGCTTTACGATTCGCGAATCTCGAAAATGAGCGGGCGGATAAATTCCGCTCTACTTGTCTAAACGTCCTTTTTTTTGGTTCAATTTTCGATATTTGGATTTCGCGTTGAGGTTGGAGATTGCGTCAGACAGCGGTACCCACGGCGAAAACCACCTCGTATTCCGCGGAGACAGGCTCTTTTCCGCGTTCCCGGAGGAATTTCGCGAATCTAGCGGTCGATAGCCGCTTTTCCGTGGCGTTGCCGGCTCCGACCCCGCGCAAATGTCGGAGGAACTCAATCGTTGTGCCGAAGTCCTCTCGCATTGTCTCGACGCGGAATTCGCGGACGGTGAAGTCGGTGAGAGAGTTTTTCAACTCCTCCTGCTTCGGTAGTTTGGGAATGGGGAAATCAAGGCCGTGTTCGGAGAAAATTCGCGAAATCGAGTCGAATGTTCCCTCCGCGAGAGTCGCGAAAGCCAAAACGCCGCCTGTGGCGACTATCGACCGCAGGCGCCGTGTCAATCCGGAAAAATTCTCGACCCATTGGAAAGCCAGCGAGGATGCCACCAAGTCGAATGTTCCTTCAAGCGAATCCGACGAAGCGTCGAAAACCGCGAAGTTAGCGGAGACGCCAAGCCCATCCGCGAGATTCGCGGTCGAGCGTTCACAATACGCGAGCATCGCGGGTGAGATGTCGGTCACGGTGAATTCGGCTGCGGGAAACGCGCGGAACAGCGATTCCGTCAGAAAACCGGTGCCGCATCCGATTTCCAGCGCGGAAGAGACCGATTGGGCGGCGATTGACGCTGAAATCAAATCCGCGAGATTCGCGGCGACCATTTTCTGAATGCCCGCGTTGGCATCGTAATATTTTGGATGTCGGGAGAAATTCCTCTCCACCAATTCGGGAATTATCATAAACAACTAAAGTTTTCCCATTTTTCGAACAGGGTCTATCCAGACCCTGTTCGAAAAGGTATCACAGCCATGCTGACGCGGACGAGCGCCGGATTTGGCCCGCGATTTGAGGATGAATACCCTCGGCGGTCTTCATCTTCAAATCACAGGCTGAAGACGGCGTTCGACCGCGTCAGCCCTTTGGGTGGGCACTTCTTTCGGGTGATCCCGCGGTTTTCGCCGAGAACCCAATGCCTCGGCATTGAATTCTCGGCGAAAAAACGCGGCCTCACACTCGAAATAAGTGTCCACATGGCTGCGAGACCTTTTCGAACAGGGTCAAGTTAGACTCTGTTCGAAGTGGTGATTCAGCATAGCTGCGAGACTTTTTCGAACAGGGCAATTCGCACTTTTCGGGTTTCTTTGAAAATGGAGGAAAGTGATATGACTAGTCCACTGGATGACCTCAGGAACACGACCAAATCCATACAACAGAAGCAAGAGAAAAATCTCAAGCAGACACAGCGGCAGAGATTGGAGCAACAAGAGTTGTTGGCTAAAAGCTCGGATGAGCGGCAACAGCAAATCAGGGCTGACGCCAAGGCGTTGGCGAATAAGTCGAAGAAGATGAAAATCATAGTGATGTCGATTGTCGTGGCGTTGCTTTGCGCTCTTTTCGCATTTTTCGTTCGTGTTTTCGTTTCCGGTAACCGTGTTTCCTCAAGAAAAACAGATTTGGCCTCAAGTGGCGAGTTTGATTTGGACGCCAACGACAATGAATATGTCCCTCTGAAAAAATTCATAACAAAGACAATTGCCGACTTCAAGAAGAATAAAGACGCGGCGTCCATTCGTTGGTATTCCACTTTGCCGGCTGGAAGAAGGGAGCGTTATGCCAAAACCATGCGAGACCTCGAATTGGATGATTCATGGTCTGTTTACGAGATCCGGAAGGATCCGAAAAGAGAACGTTTCTCGATCCACTGCCGGAAAGATAAAAAGCGGTCTATTTTTTTCGAAGTCGTCTACAATGACGATATGGAGTTTGAAATAGTCAAGGTGTACTGAACCCTGGATTCGTGAAAATAAGGATGATGAAAATGACGATGTTCCCACAATTGTTGGACACCGCTGTGGAAAAGAATTTCCAGGAGGCTGTCGAGATATACGCCGGACTCGGCGTTGACGTGGCGAAGGTTGTTGAAACACTCGAGGAAATCCCGGTGTCGATGCACTGCTGGCAGGGAGACGACGTCGGTGGCTTTGAAGTCTCGGACCAGGGACTTTCAGGCGGAATCATGGCGACTGGCGATTATCCCGGAAAAGCGACTTCTCCCGACGAGTTGCGGGCGGACGCTGAAAAGGCCTTCTCCCTTATTCCAGGCCTTTTGAGATTCAATCTGCATGCGATATACCTTGAGAGCGGCGGAAAATACGTGGATCGGGACGTTGTGGCGCCTGAGCATTTCGCGAATTGGATCGGCTGGGCGAAGGAGAGGAATGTGGGATTGGATTTCAATCCGACGTTCTTCTCGCATCCTAAAGCCGAATGTGGAACTCTTTCCAGCGCTGATCCGGCGATTCGTGAGTTTTGGATTGAAC
This sequence comes from Kiritimatiellota bacterium, assembly GCA_013151705.1. Classification (GTDB taxonomy): domain Bacteria; phylum Verrucomicrobiota; class Lentisphaeria; order Victivallales; family JAADHT01; genus JAADHT01. The sequence goes on from JAADHT010000105.1 coordinate 5,145, forward strand.
ATGCCAAAAGATGTCGGACGATAGCCGAGACCTTCTCCAAAGAACTCGACGACACGGTCGTGGTGAACTACTGGGTGCCGGATGGTATGAAGGATCTGCCGGCGGACAGGTGGGAGCCCAGGAAAAGACTGTTGAGCTCCTACGACGCGATTTTCGCGGATGAGCTTGGCGGCGATGTCAAAGAGGCTTTGGAGGGGAAACTTTTCGGTCTCGGCAGCGAGGAGTACGTCGTCGGCAGCAACGAGCTCTACCTGGGATACGCCATGTCTAGAAAGAAGCTCCTCTGCATGGATATGGGGCATTATCATCCCACCGAGACGATACACGACAAACTTTCAGCCGCGATGATGTATCTGCCTGAGCTTCTGTTGCATGTGAGCCGTCCGATCAGATGGGATTCCGACCATGTCGTCATTATGAACGATGATCTTTTGAGTTTGGCCCGCGAGGTCGTCCGCGGAGGGGTGTTGGACAGAGTCTATTTCGCGACTGATTTTTTCGATGCCAGCATCAACAGAGTGGGCGCTTGGACAATCGGAATCAGAAGTTTCAAAAAGGCGTTGCTTTTCGCCCTGTTGGAGCCGGTTGAAATGTTGCGGCGTTTCGAATCGGAAAACCGGGGAGCCGAACGCCTGGCGCTGCAGGAGGAGGCCAAAACGCTTCCATATGCCGCCGTATGGAACTATTTCTGTCTCAAATCGGATGTTCCCGTCGGCCCGGCTTGGCTGAATTCAATGCGCGACTACGAGAACACCGTGCTCTCTAAAAGATAGGCGATGGAATACTTCTTATATGGCTTTGCTCTCCTCGCGGTGGTGGTTTCCGGATTGTCGCCGAATGATGGATTCACTTGGTGCTTGGAGATTCCTTGGGTTGTTTTGGGACTCGTGGTCTGCGTGGTTTTGTGGCGGCGGAAAATACG
>JAADHT010000281.1 GCA_013151705.1 Kiritimatiellota bacterium
CGCGGCGGTTCCCACACACGGAGGAGGATATTATGCCCATCGCGAAAAAAGCGCTTTTCAAAATCAGCTATGGTCTCTACGTCGTATCTTCGGCGACACCGGAGGAGAACAGTGGTTTTATTGGTAACACCGTTGTCCAAGTTACGTCCAAGCCACCCCGCGTCGCGATAGGAGTCAGCCGCGACAACCACACCCACGGCGTTATTGTCGATAGCGGCAAGTTGGCTGTTTCCGTTCTCTCCCGCGGGGGGAATCCGGCCTTGATTCAGACATTCGGCTACAAAACGAGTCGGGAGACGGACAAATTCGCCGATGTTTCCTGGTGCCGCGGGGAAAACGGCGTTCCGGTGGTGGATGAGGGCGTTCTGGCATTTTTCGAATGTTCTGTGTCGCGGAGAATTGAATTGGACACGCATGATCTTTTCATCTGTGAAATCACGGTGTCGGAAATCTTGAATGACCGGGAATCTCCGCTCACATACGAATACTACCGCGAAGTGTTGAAAGGCAAGGCGCCGAAAAACGCGCCGACTTTCATAGATGAATCACAGACGTCCCTGGAAGGAGGAGCGGTCTCTAGCGGAGCCAGCGTCTGTTCCGTATGCCGATACGAGTACGACCCGGAGAAAGGCGATCCGGAGCATGGAATCGCGCCAGGCACCTCCTTCGATGATTTGCCGAACGATTGGACGTGCCCGATTTGCTCGTCTCCCAAAGAGGTGTTCGCGTAGTTTCGATTTACCGCCAAGACTCCAAGAACGCCAAGAGGATAAACCACTAAGACTCGAAGACACTAAGGGGGCAAGTCAAATTCCCTCTTCGTGTCTTAGCGCCGCCGTAGTCCCTGACTCCTCTTACTTCGTCATTCGATATTCCTTGTTCGATATTGGATATTCCAATCCCCCCCTTTCTCCGGTTCTTCCCATCTCCGTCTCCCTGTTTCCCCTTATATAGCAAACCTCTTCCAGTGTGTTTTTGAATCGGGCTAGGCTATTTCACGGGCTTGGCGGGGAGTTCCGTTTTGTTGTAGCGGAGCAGTGGGAACCGCTTGGCCGCGCGCAGGATATCCTCTTTGGAGAAATACGCCATCGCATACCTTCGCTTCTTTTTCTTCACGCACAAGGTGAAGGTGATGAAATATCCGTCGTCAGTGGCGAGGAATCCTATTGTTCCGGATACGGGATCGGATAAAAGCGAGAGATGGGAGAAGGTTATCGGAACAAGCCGGACGCCGGATTTTTCCACGAGTAGAAAAGCTTTGTCGTCATAGCTGAAGTTGGTTGGAACCGCTTTCGTTCCATTTGGTAGCGCGATGGCTGGAATTAGAGCCCTGATGTAGAGATGCGGAACGCGCCTGTCGTAGACGCGTCGTTTGGTTGTGAAGGATTTCTCTTTCAATTTGAACTCTTTCAACTCTAATTCATTCATGCCGAACGCCAATGTCTCTCCTTTTGGCGCGTCGAGGAGCAGTATCGCCGAAGAGTTGTATCTTCTAAACAACACCATTTGATCAAAAAGCGGAACGCCGTTTCGAAAGGCCGTCCTCATAGCGAGTTCCGAAATTCTATTGGAGCGGGTGTCGATCAAATAGAACTTCTCCGCTCTAAGCCAATCCCGACTGCTGTTAACGTCCAATTTTGCGCCCAACAGTATTGTGTTCGCGTCGATGAGACGGAAATCAACGAAGGTCAACCCCGTTCCGTCAAGGACGTTCTCCCGCGGGATCCTGCGGGAGGACACCGCCAACACCACCTCGCCGGTCGAAAGGTTCAATTTCCGGAGAGCGTTCTCATAAAAGCCCAGTCTCGGATCGCTGGTGGAGAGTATCCACAGTGAGTCTCCCTTCATTAGCAATCCGCGAATCGCGCCGCCGGGAAACTTCCATCTCCTCCACTTTTTCGAGGCGAAGTTGAATACTCCCAGCCGCGACCCTGTCGCGATCATCACTCGTTCCGCGGAAACGGCGAGCGGGAGCAGTTCCCAGTGAAACCACATATTATCGAAGGGACGGGGGAGCGAGAAAAGAATCTCCGGCGAATCGTTGTCGGGAGCGTATGATTTGAACACCAATCTTATTTTTTTGTACTCAGGCGATGTTTCATCGAACACCAATACAGCGCGGTTGGATATTTTGTGGATGGCAAGAGGTTGCGAGTCGAACTTCCAAATTCTCGTGGGCTTCAGGTGGTTTTCGTCCGTTCCGAGTCTTTTTCCGATCAATTCGAGCAGGAATCTTTTCGTGTAACTTCGCATACGGAGCTTCGACAATTTCTCCAATGCCTTCTTGGCCCGTTCCAGGTGTTTCGGTTTGAATCGCTTGACATTGCAAAGCAGCCTCCGTATATCCGAGACGTTTACGCTTTTTCCATTTCTCGCGTTTTCGATCAAGGCCAGAGCGTATTCGCATTTGAAATCCTCCGAGAGATCCCAGACGAGATACTGAGACAAGAATATTTCATTGTGGGGAGGATTCGCTATTTCGCTCACGTAGCGCCAAAGCGTGTCGCATATCTTTCGCGGATCGAACGGCCGCTCGAAAGCGGTTTGAAGAATCCTCCCTTGAAAGGAGACCCGCCAGTCTTCGGATTTGACCAGTTCCGCCAGGAGCGTTTTGGTCTCCGCCGCCTGATCGAGTTTTCCATCCGTCAGATTTTGAAAGAGGGTGCTTGGACGCGAACGCCCCGGATGACGGAGAAACCAGTATATCCGTTTGGTCGTTATCCGGCGACATATTCTCCTTTTCATCAGCTCGACGTAGGCGCGGCGCTGTTCCGCTACGCTCTCCCGCCAATACGACGCTCCTATGAACAACGCGTATTCCAGCGTCTCGCCGCCGTCCGGCGTCGTCCGCGGGCCCACTGATCGCAGAAGTTTTCGCAACACTCTGGCCTTGGTGGAGTTCGCCTGACTCGGGTTGAACCTGGCCGCCGCCGCGAGCGGTAGCGTCAGCGATTGCAGAAGGTTTCCTGTGAAACAATTGATGTTTATGGAATAATGCGATAAGTTGTTTTTTGCGAATTCTCGTTTTTGCCGGTAGTTCAATTTCGATACCACCGGAAGAATATGTATGTTGAAGAGGCTGATGGCGGTTATAGCGGCGTCGAACCGAGCGTCCGAGCAGTCGTTTTTCTTCAGATGGTTCTCCTGACGCCAAAAGGCGTCGAGTCTGTCTTTGAGAATCGCGCCATGCGATGCCTGACTTGCGTAGGCGATTATTCTGAGAATGGCAATGGTCGGCGAATGGTCGCCGAGCGCCCATGCCGCTTCCGAGGACTCCGCCGAAAGTTTGAACATACCGTTTTGAAACGCCCATTTCGCTTCTTTCGAATACTCTTCGGACTCGGCCTTCCCGTCCCAATGGGAATCAGTCGCGGCGTCGAGGGCTTTCTCCACGAAAAGAGATGCCTTCTCGGCCAATTCGCCGGGAGCGGCGATGGTTCCGGTGAGCGTTTTCACCTTCGCGGCTACGTTTTTTCCGCGAATTCTGAGCTTCAGGGTTATTTTGTCGCCGTCGATGGAAAAACCGCCGTCCACAAGCTTGGAGGCGGATGCGAATCTCAGGCCGTCATCGGCGCTCAATGCGTGTTCGAACGCCACTTCGGGCGCGTTCTCGCGTTCCGTTAGAAGAATGCCGGGATTGGCGTTCAAACGCGCTTGAACCGCCGCTTTCAACTGTCGTTCTACCTCAAGCGCTTTGGGAGAGAAAGTGTCCGAGCGGAAATTCAACACCGAAACCGTTTTCAAAGCCTTCGCCGGATCCGCGAGTTTCGCGAATTTCCGCCTGAAGCGCTTGGCGGCGCCTTTCAACCACTTGAACTCGGCGTTTTCTTGTTTTTCCGGCACCACGACGGAATCCAGGATGAGCGCCCGTTTCACGTCCACCAGCTTGCATATGACGTAGGATTCACCTTTGAATTCAAACTTTTTGAGAATAACCAAACTGTCGGCCGCCGCGAACGCCGTTCCTCGAAAGGCGTTCGAACCGCCGTTCGGACTTGTCCGTTCGTGTTCGCGGAGCAGTTTGTCCCACTCCGAGCGTTCGAGAAGCGCCACCTCGCCGAATTTAGAGAACTCGGTGGCGAGCAGATCCTTCTCCGCTGCGAAATCCGCGTCAGCGGCTAGCACCGCCAGCTTGACCGTTTTCTTCGGTGGCGGCTCGGCGCCCGTCACCTCCGAAACAGCCAGCGTCGTGAAAAGAAGAGTATGGAGTATAAAAAGCCACCTCAATTGGATTTTCCCTTATTTCAAAGCCTTGCGACACCCTTGGAAATTACCTCGCTTCTTCCGCTATGCAAGCGGAGTGAAGGCGAAAAGTGGGACATCTCCCACCGGGAATCGCCTCGTCCCCCATTTCGCGGAAACGGCGAGTGGAAGCGACTTCCAATGAAAGCGCATATGGTCGAAGTCCTAAAACTCGCCGCTTGTTTTTCCATGAGCTATCTTGAACACTTCGAATAAAGTGGTAGCTTTCTATGACGCTGAAGATGCCATTGAGAAAATGGAAGAATTCAATTTATGCTATTGTTCGGACAAATACTCTCCGCCATCGCGTTGGCGGCTTTGATCCCGGTCGCTCTCGCCGCGTTCTACTATTTCGTTTTGGCCTGTTATTCGCTTTTGCCCAGGCGGATCCGCGAACTTCGCGGAAGATCCGATTCCGCGAGATTCGCGGTCGTGATATACGCGAGAAACGCGGAGAACGAAATCGCCGAGGCCGTCGGACGGATTATCGACGGAATGGATTACGAACGCTCGAAATTCGAGGTGGTTGTTATCGCCGACGCCTGCGACGACTCCACCGCTTACGTAGCCTCCTTCAATGGCGCCAAAGTCCTCGAGAGACGCAACGAATGGAAAACTGGATACGCGCACGCCTTGGAATGGGCTATTCCCATCCTGATTTTCGATGGTTTCGACGCTGTTTTCGCTCTTGACATCGACTGCGTCCCGTTGGCGAACACTCTGAAACTTCTTGATTCCGCTATTTCCGCGGGATACCGAGCCGTCCGTGTTCCGTTTATACCGACGCGCGAACAATCGTTGGCCGCGGGATTGGCTGATGTCGCGGCGAACCGGATCAATCCATCCGGCAGAAGCAAGGCCGGTTTCTCCTGCGAGTTGTCTCTTCCGGGACTTTGTCTATCGAAGAATCTACTCGACAAAGTACCGTTCGCGGTCGACGAGCGCGGCGACATAAGTTTTTACGACGCGAAGCTGTTGATGGCTGACGAGCCTATCGCGTTCCTGTCGGGCGCCGTCGTGCTTCGCGGCGATTCCGGGAAAGGAATTGAGAAAACTCTCGCTGTTCCGGCCGCGAGGTTGTTGAAAGCGTCGTTCGATGGAAATCTGGCGGCGTTCGAGCGTCTCTGCGCCGCGCTTTCTCCCAAAGCTTCCACCATTCTAGCGGCTTTGCTCGTGGTCTTGCTGACGGGCGGTGTTCTAATGTTTTCGGGTGGTCGCTTTCCTCAATATTCGCAACTATTTGGTTATGGACGTTTTTTGGTGGTCGTTTCATCACTGGCCGCGGTGTTCCTTCTGTTCCATCTGTCGCTTTCGTTTTTCACCTGGTATTCCGACTCCATTCTGCGAAAGGCCGCCGGCAACATAAGGAGAAATCGATCCGCGCATTCGAAGAGTCAGGTTTCCCCATGATCAATAACATTTCTCATCAACAAGTCGCTGAATGATAAGCAATCACGAGTCAAATATGTTTTTGAAGGAACAAGAGTTGACAATGTTGGTAATATCCATTTTTTGTTTGGAAAATTATCTACCCCTGTTGAGTTCCGATGTAGAAAGTATGAAGAATGTTTATTTGATGTGGCGATTACTCATTCTCCGCGATATTTAATTGATATGGAAATCGGGAAAGATGAATCAATATTTGCGAAGATCGGTATTGTCAACCATGCTTTAAGAGGTACTTTTACCGCTGGGGGTACAATTGAAATAGATGGAAATAGATGGAATTGTCTTTCCTGGAATATTCAAATATCTTAATGAGGATTTTGAAAAAATCATAACTACCGTTACGTCTATAGATGATGATGATA
>JAADHT010000271.1 GCA_013151705.1 Kiritimatiellota bacterium
GGGGAGGGAAACGCAGCGGCCGCCTGCGAGAAAGGGGCCGTTGTGGAGGGCGAGCTCAACAGGACGCTTTGCGCTGAATGCCGGGACGCTCCATGCGTCTTCAAATGGCGGAACCGCTGTTTCGAGGTGGCGGGATTCGAGATTTCCGCCGATGAGATATTGGAGCGGAGCTTGAGGGAGCGCGGACTCTACGGGGGCGACGGCGGAGTTACGTTTGGAGGTGGCGAGCCGACTCTTCAACACCGCGAGCTCCGTGGCGTTTGGCGCTCTCTGAGAGCGGAGGGAATCTCCGTGGCGGTCGAGACGAACGCGTCGACCGCGGGATTCGCGGAACTGGTCGGCGAGGATGGTTTGTTCATCTGCGATCTCAAATGTTTTTCGAGCGCGATCCATAAGCGTTGGACCGGGGCCGGAAACGAGAGGATTCTCGAGAACCTTCGTCTGGGAGCCGCGGAATGCGCGGCTTTCCGCATCCGGGTGCCGCTCGTGCCTGGCTTCAACACCGACCGTTTGGAGATGGAGGAAATGGCCGGGTTTCTCGCTGAACTCCGCGGAATTCGCGGTGAACTTGACGTCGAGGTGTTGCGGATGCATCATATGGGCGCCGCGAAATACGCGGCTCTCGGTTTGGATTACCCGATGGCCGATGTGCCTGAACCATCCATGGAGCTTCAAAACGAATTCGAGACGATTCTCCGAGCCGCTGGAGTGACGGTGGAAAATCTGAAACGGAGAAAGGAAGAATCGGAGAGTGCGGGAAGGGGAGATGTGGGGGAAACGCGAATGGGATGTGGAATGCGTGTGGAAGAGGCGGTCAGGAGAAGAGTATGAGTAAATTTCTTGGATTGGATTTGGGAACGACGAAAGTCGCCGCTGTGATAGTCGATACGGACGGCATCTTGCTTGAGCATGCGTCCGCGCCAACTCGCGCGGACGTCGAGGGTCTGCCAGCGGGATTCGCGGAGCAGTATCCCGCGAAAATCGCGGCGGCGTTGGATGAATGCGTGTCGTCGCTCTCCAAAATCAACAGGAGCGATGTCGTCGCGGTCGGTCTGACCGGGCAGATGCACGGTGTCGTACTTTGGGAGGACAGTGCTCCCGATTGTCATTTGAACCTCGTGACTTGGCAGGACAAGCGTTGCGACGCGGACGGGTTCCTCGCGGAACTCGCGGACTCTACCGGAATCGAGTTGAAAAGCGGGTTCGGCGCCGCGACTCTAGCTTGGCTGGTGTCGAACGAGTCGTTGAATCCTAAATGGCGGAACGCCGGAACCATTCATGACTGGCTCGTGGCGCGTCTATGCGGTCTTGAGCGTCCAGTGATGGATCCCACGAACGCGTCGAGCTGGGGAGCGTTCGACCTGGAGTCCGGGGACTGGAATTGGGAGGCTTTGGACGCTTTGCGGATTCCGCGGGAGCTGATGCCGCGAATCGTTCCAACCGGAGAGGTTGTGGGGCGTTTGGGTGATTCGCAGGCGCGGGATTGGGGGTTGTCTCCCGGAATTCCCTTGACCGCGGCCATAGGCGACAATCAAGCCTCGCTTTTGGCGACTCTCGACGATTGGGACGCCGATATCGCTTTGACCATCGGAACTGGAGCGCAGTTGTCGGTCGTGGTGGACTCCGCGTTGGCCGCGGAATTCGCGGAGAGCGTCGGGTGCGAGTTTAGACCGTTTCTCGACGGCCGTCTTATCGCCGTCGCCGCTCCCCTGTGCGGCGGCGCCGCTTTCGCCTGGCTGGTGGATTGGTTCAAGGAGTGGTGCGCCGCATTCGGAATCGAACCGCCGGAGGATTCCAGACTGTACGAAACGTTCATACGGCTTGGACTCGATGCCGCCGGCTCCTCCATTCCGGATATTTCCCCAAGTTTTCTTGGCGAGCGGAGCGATCCGGACTCCAGGGGTGTCGTATCGAACATCGATCTCGACAACTTCACGCCGGGAGGAGTCGCCAGGGGACTCGCTTTCGGGTTGGCGAGGAATCTGAAAAACATGTTGCCGTCGTCGCTGCTGGACGGCCGCGGTAGGATAGTCGCCAGCGGGAACGCGTTGCGTAGAAACAAACTGCTCGCCGAAGCGGTCGGGGAGGTGTTTGGCAAACCTTTGGAATTCTCCGCGTCCAGCGAGGAGGCCGCATGCGGAGCCGCGATTCTAGCGGCCGGCCTCCGTTGATGTTTTCCGCGCCGAATTCACGAATGGCCAACTGTTCAGAGATTTTTTTAACCACGAACTTTCACTAACGAACACTAACAAAGCAATTCTCTAACCGCATACGACTCGCTTAAAAGAAAAATCTGCTGAAATCCAATGACACACCTTGATTTTTCATTCAATTGGCTTACAGTTTGATATTGCGACTATCAGATTGTAAAAAATGACTAGGGGAAAGGTGTCTTGTCAGCTATATCGTTTACGCTGGTGTTAGACCTCCATACTTTCCGGGTGTGTACGCGACAAAACTCAAAGGTGAACCAATGATTGAACGTGAAGTGGAAGGTGAATTGAAATGTTTGGCTCGCGAATTTAGATCCGTGTTGATAATCGGGCCTAGGCAATCAGGAAAGACCACTTTGGCTAAAAAGGCTTTTCCAAACAAACCTTACGTCCTGCTTGAGGAGCCGGATGCGAGGCGGTTCGCAACAGATGATCCCAGAGGCTTTCTTGCCGGGTTTCCAGACGGCGCTATTTTGGATGAGGTTCATAAAACTCCCGAGTTGCTGTCGTATATCCAGGGAATTTTAGATGAATCCCCCCGAAAGGGTTTGTTTGTTCTCACAGGCTCTTGCAACTTCAAACTTATGGAATCAGTATCTCAATCGCTGGCGGGGAGGGTTGGGCAAATAGAATTGCTTCCTTTGTCGGCTCTGGAGCTCTCCGAAGCGAACCAGTTGCCCGAAACCATTGATGAAACGCTTTTCAAGGGAGGATATCCGGAAATTTACGATCAATCCTTGACTCCCGAGAGGTGGCACAACGCATATATAAGCACATATCTCGAGAGGGATGTGAGGCAATTGACGAATCTTAAGGATTCAATGGCTTTTCAAAGATTTTTAGGGCTTTGCGCTGCGAATTGCGCCCAGACGCTCAATTTCAATAAAATCGGAGCTGATTGCGGTATGCATCACAACACAGTGTCGTCTTGGTTCAGTATTTTGCAAACCACTTATGTCGCGTTCTTGTTACCACCTCATTTTCAGAATTTCCGAAAACGTTTGGTTAAAACTCCCAAAATATATTTTTACGACACCGGACTTCTTTGCGGACTGTTGGGGATTGAAAAAAGCGAACAGTTGAGATTCCATCCCCTGCGTGGAGCTTTATTTGAGAATTGGGTCGTGTCGGAGTTGTTGAAGGCAAGGTTCAATCAAGGGAAAAAATCCAATCTTTTTTTCTGGCGCAACAATACGGGATTGGAGGTTGATGTCATAATGGATAAAGCTGGGACGCTCGTTCCGCTGGAAATCAAATCCGGCGCTACGATCGCGTCGGATTGGTTTAAAAACATTGTTAAATGGAAGGAGTTGGCCGGTGAGTCGTCCGAGAAGGGAGTTTTGGTTTATGGTGGAAATCAACGCCAGAAACGTTCGGATTGCGATGTCGTTCCATGGAACCGGATTATGACGATTCCGGTTTGACCGCGTTTTTGTCTTCGCTGAAACAGAGATGGTTCAGCAGGAGGCCGACGCGGGCGAGGATGCATCCCGGCAGGATCAGGATCACGAAGACGCGCATGGCGATGAAAAGCGCCGCTATGGCGACGCTTGAGGATTTCGGGCCGCCGCTGAGCATTGCCGCCACGATGTCGTGGTTCGCGCAATACGCGAAAAGAGCCGAATACGCAATCAGCAAGGCGATGCTTCCGCCGAGATCCCACCAATATCTTTTGGGTATCTTTTTCATAATCCTCCTTAAATACAATAGTTTGTAACTACTCAGCACCTTTTTAACCACTAACGAACACTAACAAAAGCAATGTTTCGCGGTCCGAAACGGACCGCCGTTCGAGTTGAACGGCGGGACATTGTTTTCTCCCAGTTAGCGTTCGTTAGTGAAAGTTAGGTACGCCAAGAGGCGTTTTTATATCAGTTGGTGCAAATCCAACCCGTCAATTGACTATTCGGACGGTAGCGAATGGAATAGTAAGTTCCACGGGAGGATATAAATCGTGAGGTTTATATTCGAGTTCCCTGGTAGCGAATGAGTAGACCGTAATGCCTTAAGTGGTGTGAACACGCAGGCTTCGTTACACTAAGGTGCGATCGATCAGCCTCCCTAATCGGGTGAAATCTGTTACTGCATACGAAGAGAGCATTAGAGCGTGAAAAAAAAATGCCAAATAGTCAGACTATGCGGGGTCGTCGGAGTTAAGAGTGATGGTATGCTCATAAGAGGTATAGAGATGAACTTGGGAGGTCTCATTGTGCAGGTTGATGACCGTAACGTAATACTATAAGGAAACGAAAAGTAAAACGGTTCAGTGAGAAGTCAGAGATGCCCATAGTAGTGATGATAGCGAAGACAACATAACTTCGCGGGAGCAAAGGGGCATTACTTTAGTTAATGTTTACAAAGAAAAGAGGATTTTTAGATTGAGTAATCTACAAATAAAACCAAAACATCTGATGACAGATGCGGAAAGAGTCCAAGATTTTCAGCGTAAACTATATCGAAAAGCCAAGCAGGATGCTAAATTTCGTTTCTATGTATTGTATGATAAAATAAGGTTGCCCCATTTTCTAAGGGAAGCCTACAGGCGATGCGAAGCTAATGGCGGCTGTGCCGGAGTTGACGGAATCACATTCGCGGATGTGGAGGTTTACGGAGTGGAGAAGTTCATCTCTGAAATAATAGACGAACTCGAAGCGAAAACGTATAAACCAGAAGCGGTACTGCGAGTATATATTTCAAAAGACGACGGCAAACAGCGTCCGCTGGGAATACCCACAATAAAAGACAGGGTAATCCAAATGGCGGTGAAGCTTGTGATCGAACCTATTTTTGAAGCGGATTTTGAAGACAACTCTTACGGCTTCAGACCGAAACGCTCTGCGGCGGATGCGGTGAGAGAAATCAAGAATAATCTACTGGAGGGTAAATGCGATGTGTTCGATGCTGATTTGAGTGCGTATTTTGACACGATTCCCCACAAGGAATTAATGTTTCTGCTCGCACAAAGGATAAGCGATAAAAACATATTGCACCTTATCAAAATGTGGTTGAAGGCTCCTGTAATGGAGGACGGTAGCCCGAAAGGCGGAAAGAAGAATAAAACAGGCACCCCGCAAGGAGGTGTCATTTCGCCTTTACTAGCTAACATCTATCTTCATTTATTGGACAAGGCGGTAAATAGATTAGACGGTAATTTCCACAAGTACGGTATTAAAATCGTAAGATATGCGGATGACTTTGTCTTAATGGCAAAGAAAATCCCGCAGGAAAGTCTTATTTATTTGAACTGTATGTTTGAGAAGATGAAATTGAAACTGAATGAGGAGAAAAGTAAAATGGTGAGTGCCCGTGAGGAATCTTTTGATTTTCTTGGACATACCTTCAGGTTTTCAGATGATATATATGGACGACCTTTCAAATACTGGAATGTTGAACCCAGTGCAAAATCACAAAAGAAAGTCAGAGGTAATATAAAAGAGTATCTAAAATTCAATGGACACCAACCCCCTCGGACAGTAGCTAAGGATTTGAATGCAATAACAAGAGGCTGGATAAATTACTTTACGATAAAAGGAGTTACATATCCTAGCAAAGCAAAACGAAATTTAAGACATTATCTCGGCAAGAAATTAACGAGATATTACAAGAGGAAAAGTCAGCGAAAGTGTAAGCTTCATAATCAGGGAGCTTTTCAGGTATTAGTCGATAAATACGGCTTGATAGACCCGACAAAATATACACTTAACCGACATCTTGTGAACGCTTGAGACGAAGACTATCGGTAAGCCGTGTGCGGGAAAACCGCACGCACGGTTTGATGAGGAGCTTCTGAACTGGAATTATCCAGTTCAGGGCTTACTCTATTGGTT
>JAADHT010000226.1 GCA_013151705.1 Kiritimatiellota bacterium
ATGAACTTCAGGTAGTCTCCGTCGCGTTTGGCGGCAATTATCCCGTCGCCTGTGCAGGCGTATTCCGTGCACAGCACGCCGTTGAAGTTTCGCTCTTTCAATCGTTTTACCACATCCATAGTGTCGATATGCCCCTCTTCCAATCTTGTCGAGAGGAAGAAGCTTTTGTCGAATGGTACGAACATATTCTTCAAATGAACGTATAGGATTTTGTCACCGATGATATTGAGGACCTCTTCTATGGATGATCCGTTTTTGTTGATGAATATGTTTCCGTGGTCGTAGTTGACACCCACGTTGTCCATATCCACCATTTTGAGCAGTTTGGAACAGGCTTTCGGGAGGTCGTGGAGGTAGCAGTTGTGCGTTTCGAGCGCGATTACGGCTCCGAGTCCCGCGGCTTCGGCGCCTACTATCTTGAGACCTTTCGCCGCTTTCTCGTAATGCTCATCGTCGGCGAATCCGCTGCCGTTTCTATCGAAATCCATATAGGCGACACTGGGGCGCAGTAGTCCGCCCGTGAAGAAATTGAAGGAATGCGTCCCCGCATTGGTCACTGCCCAGTTCATGAACTCAAGGTATCCGCGCAGTTCCTTTTTGCCGTGAAATGTGTTTTGTGCGGCGACTGTCTCACTTGACTTTCTCGATGGTCGTCAGATACTCCACTATCGCTTTTTTCGCTTGTTTAGTGTAGAGTTCTCCCAAGTGTCCGCCGTATTCGAAGAATAGAGCTCTGTCGCCGAATGTTTTCGCGAACCATTTGAGTTTTTTTCGCGGAACCAGGAAGTCGTTCATCGAGTTGATGACTTTTACGTTTTCCGCTTTAGCTAGAAACGGTGAAATGGAGTGGAGACTTCCGTTTTCAGCAAGTTCTTTCATCGAAAGAGATTTTCCAAGTTTGGCCTCGATTGACTTTTTCAGGAATTTCTCCGCGTAGTCTTGGAATGAGAAGGCGTCCAACTCCCTGTAGAGATCATTTTTTTTGAATCCATACGGGGTTTTTATCAGTCCCATATCGTTCCCATCTTTTTTTATCGCCAGCAAAAGCTCGCGTAGCGCGTAGCGGTAGGATGTGGCGATCAACACTTCCGCGGCGTTTTTATCGACATTCACCTTCTTGTTGGACGGGAGTCCTTTTTTCGTCAGCGCCAAGTATACCGCCGCCGCTTTTTCTATATTGAGGGAGACTTTTTTCTTTGGCCATTTTCGCCATTTCGCGAAAAAGTCATCCAGCGTCGTCAAGGCGTTTATAATATCGATGGGTGGATGTATCGCTAGATAGGATTTGAATCCGATTTTTTTGTTTGACTCGGACTCGAGCTTGGCGATGAACAAGGTATGGACCGCTCCGAGGGAGAGACCGACCAAATGGGTCGAGATGATTTCACCGGGATGTTCATTTTTGATTTTTGTGATTATTTTCCTCAAGGCGTAGCGTATATCCTTCGCGTCGAGAGGGGGGTAGCCGGGCACTTTCGATGTGCAAGCCGCGACATAGAACTCCCAATTCATCGAGCTGCTGACGAGCAATACCGAGTGTCCGGAGTCGAAATATGTTTGCGCCAGCGCATTCAGTCCTGCACCCTGGTAGTGTCCTCCCATTCCAGGCAAGATGATCACTAGCGGGGCTTTTGCCGTTTGCATCCATATCTTGTAGTGCAGTGGCGGGTGTTTTTTTTGTATTTGCGCTTCGTTGATCGACGCTCTATCGAAAAAAGACCCGTTTATCGGGTATTCGCGGGCCCAGAAGGAGAGGTCGTGGTCATGCACTTGACACAAGGCGTAGCGGAGGGAGTCGCGAATGGAGTCCTGGGATCTGTATCCATTCATCCTCACCATCTTTAGTGTGAGCGGTTTTGATTCGGCGTTGATTGTCGGGAGCGCGGTTGTCGTCAGCGCCGCGGCAAGCGCGAGTGCGGCAATCCGGATGGTGAATGGTGCGTGTGGTGATGATTGTGATGAGTTCATTCGCATGGCGGCCTGTCCAAATTGTCGATTTTTATTTTGCGTTGGAGATACCATAAATTTTTTAAAGAGGTGTATTTGTCGAAAGCGGGATCTCGAAGGCTCATGTAGCTTTTCACTCTGAGCGACATCCTGTTGATGAACACGAAAGCGCCCAAGCCCGGCACGGGAATCCAGGTTATGGGATGAAACGCTATGAAGAATATCTCGCCCACTGCGTCTCTGACGGTGGAAGGCCCCAAGATCGGAATCACAAAATAATTTCCTGGACCGATGCCCCATGACGCGAAGGCTTGTCCGAAATCCTCGTCGTACGCTTGAAGCCCGAACCAGTCTTTAGCGACATCGAAGACACCGACCACTCCAAGTGTCAGATTGATGAAGAACCGCTGGGTTTCCACCCAGGCTCCTTTGAACTCCCCCTCCAGAAGACAGGATATTCCTCTGATGAAAAACTCCAGATTGACCACGACCATGTCTATGTGCTCGCGCCCGGTTTTCGGTATTATGAACGAGAAGCCATTTTCAAGAGGCCGGAAGACCCACACCATGACGAAGTCGTTGAATTCGAACATTACACGGTTGTACCCCTCTATCGAATCGGGAGGCGAGATGATCGAGAAGAGAGTTGTGGATTGGGGAAGTTGGATTGTCGGCGTTTCTCCGGCGTCGCTTTCAAATGAAAATAGTGCGGAAACCGCGATAATAGCGGATATGATGAGCGATTTGAGAATATTTCCATTCATCAAGTGTTTTCCATGTGAAACAAATTATTGACGGTCTAATTTAACGCAAATTCAAAGATAGTGTCATTATGTTTTTTTTCAAGTCCTGTATAAGTTGTTTTAGGAACCATGGGAGTCGCGTTGTTTTTTCGTCATCAACCAAATTCTGAAAGATTGACTGGCGAATTGGATGTTGAAAGTTCGATGTTGGACGTTCGTGTTGATCTTGCCTTAACACGTATTGCCTCACCCCCCCGCATGGCACTCTGACAGTAGGACGAGCGTTCTACCTCGTCATTTCCGAAATGCCGCCCTGGAAGGAGCGACCTGCTGGTAACTTGGCGGTGTTTCATCCTTCCATTCACTGTTGACTATCCACTGTTCGCTGATCCAGTTGGAAGAAAAAGCGGCGCGGGGCCGCCGCGGTCCAAAGACGGCGATGCCGTCGGGGAAAAATTCGCGCTACATCGCTTTGGAGCGTGGGAGCCACCGCATTGATCGAGCACGCGCGGTAAGCGTATTGTCGTATTCGACAACCCGTTAGTCGACCAGAATGCCTTTGTAGGATTTCCCCGGAGGAATCATCGGGAGCACATGTTCCTGATACTCCACATGAATGTCCAAGAGGAATGCTCCGTCGTGGTCCAGCATCTCCTGGATCGCGCCTTTCAAATCTTTTTTCTCGTAGACTTCGTGTCCGGGGATTTGGTATCCTTTGGCGATTGTCACGAAATCCGGATAGGGGCGTTTGGATCTCGCGTTCCGCAGATCCGTGTTTCCGCGGGCGCTGCCGTAGAAGCGATCCTCCCATTGGGCGACCATTCCCAAGTGCTGGTTGTTCAATATTACTATTTTGACGTCTATGTCCTCGTTGTGGATCGTGCCGAGTTCCTGGATGTTCATCTGGGCGCTGCCGTCGCCGTCGATGTTTATGACCGTTTTGTTAGGCAACGCGACTTTCGCTCCCATCGCCGACGGCAGTCCGAATCCCATTGTGCCGAGTCCGCCCGATGTCAGAAGTTGGCGTGGGAAGGAGTAGTTGTAGAACTGCGCGGCCCACATTTGATGCTGGCCGACACCTGGCACGATCACCGCTTCGCCTTTCGTCAAATCGTAAATGAGCGAGACGACTTCCTGGGGAACGATCTCTTTTTTTCTCGAAAAGGCGAGGGGAGACTCTTTTTTCCATTTCGCCGCTTGTTTCAACCATGCGGCGTGGGATGTTTTGATTTTTCTTTTGTTCAATTCGTCCAGAACGTCTTTAACGTTGGCTATGACCGGGATGTGCGCCTTTTTGTTTTTGTTTATTTCGGATAAGTCGATATCAACGTGTATTATAGTGGCATCCTGCGCGAAGGTCTCAGGCGGTCCGGTTACCCTGTCGTCGAATCTGGCTCCCAGAACGATCAGCAGATCGCATTCATTAGCGATGTTGTTGCCATATACCGTACCGTGCATACCGAGCCATTTCATCGACAGATCGTCGTTTTCCGGAAACGCGCCAACTCCCATCAAAGTGGTTACGACAGGTATTTTGTTGGTTTTCGCGAATTCCGCGAGCGATTTCGACGCTCCCGAGGTAATTATCCCACCTCCGGCGTAGATGCAGGGGCGCGTCGATTTCTCCAGTGCGTCGCAAACGTGGTCTATATCCTTTTGGTCCAGCGTGTGGTCCGGGTGATACGCCCGCAGGGCCGGAGTGCTTTTGAACGAGACGGCGCTCATTTCCTGTTGAATGTTTTTGGGCAGATCAATCAAAACGGGACCGGGACGTCCGCTGTTGGCTATGTGGAAGGCTTCCGCGAAGATCGCGGGAATGTCGTCCACGTCGAGAACCAGATAACTGTGTTTCACTATCGGTCTGGAGATGCCGATGATGTCGATTTCCTGGAAGGCGGACTTGCCTATTAATGTCGATGGAACCTGGCCGGTTATGGCCACGAGCGGAATGGAGTCCATAAACGCGTCGGCGATGCCGGTTATCAGATTTGTGGCGCCTGGTCCGCTGGTCGCCATGCAGACTCCGGTTTTGCCGGTGGCCCTCGCGAATCCCGCGGCGGCGAAGGCCCCGCCTTGCTCGTGCCTTGGGAGTATCGTTCGAATCTTCGATTTCAGCAACGCCTGGTGGAGTTCCATCGACGCTCCTCCCGGATATGCGAATATGGTTTCGACTCCCGCCTGCTCCAAACATTTTATCGCGATTTCCGCTCCTTTGATCGTTTTTTTCATAATAAACACCTCGTATGAACTGATAGGCTCAATTTTTTATTAGCTTTGAGGGGCTTGAGCCGAAAGGCTCTGTTGAGCCAATTGCAAAAGTCTTTTGCAACTGGCTCGCGGGATACAAAAAAAGCCGAAGCTGTTTTTCACGCTTTCGGCAGTTGTCCCGGCGATGGAATTGTCTGGAGCTACAACGACGCCGCGCTCCCGACAACAACCGTCGCCGGGCTAGACACAAGAACCAGATGTATCATTGCAATTCCCATCATAACGACTAAAATAACGTGGTTCGGATTTATTGCAAGTTGTTTTTAGAAAATCATTGGCGGTTTTTGGTTTTATGTAACAGGTCAGTGAATACGAAAGGCAAGTAAACAGTAAAAAAAAGTAAACAGAAAAAATGCTACATTCAACTCCGAAGTGCGACACTTTGGTTGATTAGTATTGCCAGCGGCGCTATCCTACCCGGCAAAAACTAACAACCACGAAAGGAGTCGCCATGGGAAACAGACGCGCACGTTTATTTCGCTCATTCCTACTCGCCTTGGGAGAGGGTGCTGAACGAGAACACGAACGGCTTGGTTCGCAGGTTTTTTCCTGAAGGAACGGATTTTTCGAAGCACACCGAGGAGGAGGTTTCGAAGGTTCGAACCCTTTTGAACAACAGGCCCCGAAAGACCTTGGGATACAAAACGACCTGTTCGACGCCGACACGGCTTTGCGGACGTCATTCGGATTATTGGGATTTCGCCAAGGCTTGGTCGATGTCGGCAACGATGTCGTCGATATCCTCTATTCCGACCGAGACGCGGATGAATTCCGGCGTGACGCCGGCCGCGGCTTTGCCGGATCGCAAGTCCTGGAATTGAACCGACTGGCTTTGCGAAACGAAGGCGATCCGTTGGTCGGAAGGATTTTGAATTCGGAGGACGTTTTCATCGACGGAACTTGTATGAAGGCGAAAATGCATTTCCCCGTCGACTGGGTTCTTCTGAAGGATTGCGCTTGGACGGTCGTTAAGGCTATTTTGCTTGTGAGAAGACATGGGATGAGGCACGGAATCAAACCTCCTGAGAAATTCTTGAGCGAACTCAACGCCCTTTGCATGAGCATAGCCTCGCTTTCGAAAAAAAAACCGGAAAGAGGTCGTCGAGAAAAAACGCGAATTCAGAAAACTCAAATCGCTCTGCAAAGTCATAGCGGCGCACGGCGAACGCTATTTGAATCTGTTGAGGGAGGAGTGGAGCTCCAGTACCGATCTGAGCGAGGCCGAGGCGAAATTGGTGGCGGATCGTCTCGCGAAAATGTTGATGTTGCTGCCAGTGGCCATGAAGCAGGCTCATTCGCGTATGATTGCAGGAGAACAAATTTCTAACGACGACAAGCTTCTTTCCGTCTATCACGAGAGCGTCAACGTGATAAACCGCGGAAAAGCGAGCGGAAACGTTGAGTTCGAAAACGCACTGTTCATCGCCGAGCAGAGCGACGGGCTGATATTGGATTGGAAACTCTACGAGGGGAATGTTACGGATCCCTCGGGCACAAAGGATTCGATAAGGCGCTTGGTTGACGAATGCGAATATGACGTGGGAAGTCTTACTGGAGATCGCGGGTGTCAATCCAAGACCAACGACAAAGAGTTGATCAATAGAGGAATCTACAACGCTTTGGCTCCGAGAAACCCGTTGGAGTTCGCCGAAAGAATGATGGACGAAAGATTCAAATTATAGCGTTTTTTATTTAACTCATTTATGGAGAGGCTCTTGTGTGCTTGAATTCAAGAATTGGGAGCTGATTTGCGGGGTAAATGTGAAATTTTTATGGAAAAATCTGGAGGATTTGCTTTTTTGAGAAAATTTGAAAAATTTTCTAGG
>JAADHT010000114.1 GCA_013151705.1 Kiritimatiellota bacterium
GTATTTGCAGATAATGCAAGTGAATTTGCAACGTATTTGGAAGAAAGCTGATTGCCTGATTCGGATCTGCCCCCTTAATCTGCGAATGAAACCCGAATTCAATTTATTTCACACAGAGACAACGGAGGTAACGGAGGAATTCTTTTTTCCCGCTTTGTAGCAGATCCGGTCCCATTCAGCAGGAACAGGCACTAGGTGAATAAGCATCTCTTTTTCACTATGAAAACATTATTTAAAGAGAAGAACCTTTACCACATTTAATTCGGAGAAAATTCATT
Source organism: Kiritimatiellota bacterium (assembly GCA_013151705.1). GTDB lineage: Bacteria > Verrucomicrobiota > Lentisphaeria > Victivallales > JAADHT01 > JAADHT01. Next base: position 279 of record JAADHT010000114.1, read on the forward strand.
CTTTCACGCATTGGTTTTGCGAGCAAGCGACGGATCAGAATTCTATTAGCCATATCTCTCCGAATTTTGTAGCTCACTGTTTTTTCTTTTACTTTTCATTCAATGTATCCTCAATTGTTTCCCCATTGATATTATCTGTTTGGCAATCGAGTTCATCCAGAAGCTCAAAAATATCACTTACATCTTTTTGCGCACGCTCCACCATCGTTTTACCGTTTGGAAGAGTCATACCGAATCCGACCACAATCCCCGCAATTGAGGCAAGTTTGCTTTTGATCTCTTTAGTTAGACCCTATTCGAAAAGGTATCACAGCCATGCTGATGCGGACGAGCGCCGGATTTGGCCTGCGATTTGAAGATGAATACCCTCGGCGGTCTTCATCTTCAAATCACAGGCTGAAGACGGCGTTCGACCGCGTCAGCCCTTCGGGTGGGCGCTTCTTTCGGGTGATCCCGCGTTTTTCGCCGAGAACCCAATGCTTAGGCATTGAATTCTCGGCGAAAAGACGCGGCCTCACACTCGAAATAAGTGTCCACATGGCTGCGAGACCTTTTCGAACAGGGTCTAACTAGGGAGGGAGTGATATCCTGAGTGAAAGATGCTCAAATTAAGGAATTCAACCCGCAAATGCCCTTCCTTGAATTTTATTGAAACCGAGTTAACTTATCCGTCATCGTGGATTCAAGGATTCGCTTTGATGTATTTAGGTGATTTATGGACATTTTAAACGAGGCAATCGGTCTAGCGGCTTTGTTGGGCTCTTCTGACATCGAGTGGGCTTTTGTCGGTGGAGTGGCTGTCGGGATCCATGGTTTCGTCAGAGCTACGGAGGATATTGACATTGTAATAAACCGTAGTGATCTTGAATCTCTCGACGAATTGTTGAGAAAACACGGTTTTATCATAAACAAGGATTCCCTCAGATTTAGCGATGGGTTTGAATTATATCCGAGGATTAAAGTGATTGGTAAAGATTTTTTCAAACTTGATGTGATGATTCCTCCCGAGAATTTCAAAGAGATTTTATTGAATCGTCAGGAAGGTTTTGTATCTGGCATTAGGGTGTATGTTGTGTCGAAAAGCGACTTGATTCGTATGAAGAAAGGGACGGGACGTTCAAAAGACAAAATGGACGTCTCCGCTTTAACGAATGTCGAGGACGAAGGATGAAGAAAAGCGAACTGCCGGATTTTACCGATAATTTCATGCGGATTTTCAAACTTGCTAATTGCGTCCGCAAGTTGCGCGAAGCCTTCGCTTTTTCCGAGAATGATGAAAGAGCGCGTCGCGACAAAGCGTTTATTATGAAATGCGACGAGCATGAGACTCTAAAAGAAAACGGTGTTTCTCCGAAAAAATGAGACGTGTTTTGAAAAACCACATTCGTGTTGGAGGATTATCCGCGATATTCGCCGTCGCGCTTTTATGTATCGGATTCTCGTTTGGATGCGGCAAAGGCGATGTCGTTGAAAACACGAAGCTGAGAGTGCTCTATACGACTCCCGGCGGCAAGATCAACACTTTGGATCCGGCGTTGTCGGCCGATCTCACCAGCGCCAATATGGTGGGGGAGCTTTACGACACGCTCCTGGAATACGACTACACCGCCAGACCGTACAAACTCAAACCCTCGATGCTCGCGGAGATGCCGACAGCGTCGCAGAATATGAAAACATACGAATTCAAACTTCGCGACGATCTTTTTTTTCAACCGGACACTTGTTTTGGAACAAAAACAGACGGTTCGCTAAAATCGCGGAAAATAACATCGAAAGACGTCGTCTTCTCGATACTCAGAATCGGCGACGCGCGGATCCACTCCTCCGGATATTGGCTTATCCGCGGAAAAATCGTCGGAATCGGCGATTTTCGAGAAAAATCCGCGAAACTCGCGGACGGGGACTTCTCTGTTTACGACACGGGCTGCGCTGGACTCGAGGTAATTGATGATTCGCGTTTCGCGATTCACCTTGCAAAACCGGATCCGAGATTCCTCTACGCTTTGGCGATGCCGTATATGTCTGTCGTGCCGAGAGAGGCGGTTGAGAAGTACGGTGTGGATTTCGCCGAGCATCCCGTGGGTTCCGGACCGTTCAAACTCGATTTCTGGCGTAGAAACTACCGAATCGAGTTTTCGCGAAACCCGCGGTACCGCGAGGAGTTTTTCCCGTCCGCCGCGAATCCCGCGGATCGGAAGCGGCCGCTTCCATTGCTCGACAAGGTCGTCTGCTATCAAATCGCCGAACCAGTTACAGCTTGGATGTTGTTTCTTCAGGGGAATCTGGATATAAGCTCCGTCTCGAAGGACAATTTCGACTCTATTTTGACGAAGGATAAAACATTGGTTCCAGCGCTTGTCAGCCGCGGGATCGAATTAACCTCGATTCCATCTTTTCAGATCCACTATTACGGTTTTTGCTTCACCGATCCACTCATCGGAAAGAACTTGAAGTTGAGAAAGGCTGTAAGTCTGGCGTACGATGTTGAAAAACGCGTCAAACTCTTCAATAACGGCATCATTCCGGCTTCCGGACCAATTCCTCCCGGCGTGGCTGGATACGATCCCGAATTGAAGAATCCCTATGCGAAATACGATTTGGAAAAAGCGAAAAAGTTGTTGGCGGAAGCGGGGTATCCCAACGGCATGTCGAAGAAAACCGGCAAACGCCTGAGTTTAACGTTGGATTTCGGCGGCACCTCCACCACGCACCGGCAGCTCGCGGAACTCTTTGTGGATGATATGGAGAAAATCGGGATCAAGATAGTTCCGATGTTGAACAACTGGCCGCGATTTTTGCAGAAATCGGCGAAAGGCGAAATGCAGATATTCAGCGTATCCTGGGTGGGAGACTATCCCGACGCCGAGAATTTTCTGCAGCTGTTCTACGGTCCGAACGCCGGAAGCTGCAACAGATCGTATTATAGCGACAAAACGTTCGATAAAATGTTCGAGGCGATAAAAACAATGCCGGACGCGCCCGCGAGAACCGCGAGATACAAGGAGATGGCGAAATATCTAGTGTCGCGATGTCCGTGGATATTCTCCAACTATCCCGTCAACTACAGACTCAACCATAATTGGCTGGAGAACTACGTTCCGCACAACTTCTGCTTCTCGCGCTGGAAATACCTCTCTCTGGATCCCGAACGGAGACGCGAAACGAAAAAATCATTCAAACCATTGAACTTCAGCGAACTGAGAAAATGATTGTTAGTGCTGATTGAGGATTCGTGAAAAATCAAAAAAGATTTCCACGAATCCCGAGGCTGGGTCATTCTCCGACGGCGGCGCTCAACATCGCCTTGTAGTTTTCGAACGGAACGTATTCCGGGATGCTGTTTCCCGAGCCCAGAGCGAAGGCGCCCCGCTCGGCGGCGATGTCCAGCATCCTTTTAGACCTCTCGAAGACCGCCGCCGGGGTTTCCCGACAGATGAAGTCCAAATCGATGCCGCCGAGAATAGCGATCCTGCCTCCCCATTTCTCGTAAGCGTCCTCAACCGGGCAAATAGCGTCTTCGAACGAATGCTTGCCCTCATATTTAATGACGTCTATGATATCGTCCATTACCGCCTCGAGGTTTCCGCAGGAATGAAGAATGGCGGGTTTTCCGGACGCATGAATAGCGGCCGCGATTTTCACGTGCCAGGGAATTATGTATTCGCGCGTGTCGTCCGGACTCAACATCGTCTGCGTCTTGAATCCCCAGTCGTCGTTCGATATCATCGCTCCCACTCCATCGTACTGTCCAGACAATTCGTAGTGGCGCGTCAGGCGCGAGCCGATGGCGTCGCAAATGTCTTTGAGCAATTTCGGATCATCCACCGACATAAAGCAGAGATTGTCGTAGCCGACGAGGGACATCAAGTTCTCGAGTACGCCTCCAGGGCCATGGACGATCATTTTCATTCCGTCCGGAAGGAGGGGCGCCAGTCTTTCCAAAAGGGAATAGTCGTATTCGTCAACGTCCGGCCAAGGATAGTTGTCGAAACTTTCTCTGTCCGTGATCATCACTCCTTCGTTTTGGGATATGGTGGCATTGTGGGCCTGTTCTCCGTGCGGAAACGAGAACATACACGTGACGGTGGCGTAATCATAACCAAGCGCCTCGAAAGCCTTTATTCTAGTTTTTTGTGTCTCGAAAAGATCGTCCGGCTCCACATTCCGCGTTCCGGCGGCGTTCTCATAGATGGTCTGGTTCATAAAGAACTCGAAAAGAGTGTGGCGCTTCGGCTTCTTATTCTCGAGCACCGCCAACAAATTATCAAAATCCGGTTCTCTCATGATTTTCTCCTTGCTGTTCGACTGGTTTTGTGGAAAAGCGAGTTCTCCCACTTTCCGCGGATGCGATTCCCATCATTGGAAAATCTACTTTCCTTTTCGCTAGATACAACGTCTTCAAAAAAACAAGTTGCCATTCACCATCCGCGTCGTTCAAGACGCTAAAATCACAAAGTTTCAATTCGTCTCAATTTGCGCGTCGTTATACGGTAAACCGAGTGAACCTGGCGGTTTGGCGATGAACATAAATCGACGCTTTGGAATTCAGATAAACCGTTGGCGCATAAGCCGGGCGGCGTTCAACGCGGTGAAGCGCAGATTCCCCTCGGCCTCCGCGAGAAGCCGATCCAGCGATGTCTGCCCCAAGGATGAACTGAATGCGAAATCGAACAGCGCCAGCAGTTCGTCCGTAGCTTCGAGAGCGCCGGAGATCAGCATAGTCGGAACTCCGGCATTTCGAGCTTTTTCGGCGGCGACAGCGCAGAGTTTTCCGTTCAGCGTCTGCGAGTCGGTGCGTCCCTCGCCGGTAATCAGCAGTGAGGCGCCTTTCAAATGCCGCTCGAGTCCCACGATGTCGCAGACCAGTTTGGCTCCGGAAACGAGTTCCGCGCCGCAAAACGCCCTTAAACCAAAACCGAGTCCGCCGGCCGCTCCGTCTCCCGGCGCCCCACCTTCGACGAGGTTCGATTCAACGCACAAATCCATCAGATTTCGGAGTCCGGCATCGAGAATCGACACGATTTCGGGCGTGGCTCCCTTTTGCGGCCCGTAAACGGGAGCGGCTCCGTTCGGCCCGATGAGCGGATTGTCCACATCACTCGCCACCTTCACCGCGAGATTCTCCATTCGCTCCGAGTCCGGCGGACGTATCTCCGCGATTTCCGCGAGTCCGGCTCCTCCCGGAAGCACCGGTTTTCCCGATAAATCAAGGAAACGGTAGCCGAGTGCCGCCGCCATTCCGATTCCGCCGTCAACAGTGGCGCTGCCGCCGACTCCGAGAATAATCTCCTCGACTCCGCGGTCCGCGGCGGCGAGCAACATCTCGCCGACTCCGCGGGTGGTCGTTTTCATCGGGTCAAGCTCGTTCGGCTCCAGCAGTTCAATTCCAGCGACCTCGGCCATCTCCATAACGGCTAGGGTTCCGTCCCGGGCGACACCGTATCTCGCCGACACCGGCTTTCCCAACGGTCCGGCTGCTTCTATTCGCTCGAATGTTCCGTTCAGAGCGGCGACCAGCGCTTCCGTGGTTCCCTCGCCGCCGTCCGCCAGCGGCAACTCCACTATTTCAGCTTCCGGAAACACCTTCGAGTAGGCGTCCGCGATTATCGCGCAAATCTTCGGACTTCTCAAACATCCTTTGAACGAATCGACGGCGATGACTATCTTCATTCCGCATTCTCCATTTTCCCGGTGGCCGCTTGAATCTAACCGGCTTCTCCGTGATTAA
>JAADHT010000106.1 GCA_013151705.1 Kiritimatiellota bacterium
ACTATGCGCTTCGTTGAAGGAGCGGGCCGAAACCCGTTTTGACAACAAACGACAAGCCACGATGAAACACTCTTGAACTTCCCTGACGCACATCCGGAGATCACTTGAAGCTTGAACGTTTCGTCGCGCCTTGCCGCTTCTTTGCTCAATGTGTGTCAACCTCCGTTTAACATCGGAAATGTGTCAACTTATATCAGGAAGACAATTGACTTGAATATTGAAGGATGAGAATTCAATCTTGAAAATTAAAGACTTGCCAGTTTTGGAGTGAACCGTCATTTATATATGAGGTATTTGAGCCTTTTTCTTTTGAAAGCGTTGAGTTTCGCTCTCCATGAATCGACGATAGCGCGATAACCTTCACCGGCCGCCACGCGGCGTCTGACCAAACTGGTTCCCATCGCCTTGTCGAATCCGGCGGTCTTATCAGCCCTCCAACTGAACATCCGGGGGGAGGAATAATGTTTTTGGAGATGGCAGAGAATTGCTGTTTCCGTCGTGGCGGGTCTGAATCGTCCTGGATTCGTTATGATCAACTGCACTCCGTGAACGTATTTGTTGGCGTAGGCGGCGTAAAACGGTTTGTAGTGAATGGGACGGAAACGCACGCCCGGCAACCTTAAGCGGTTCAAAGCTCCGGCCATCTTTTCCGCGTTGATCCAAGGAGCCGCCACCACTTGAAACGGCAATGTGTACCCGATTCCAATGCTCAAACAACCGGTTTCGCCAATGGTGCCGGTGGCGGCGAAGGCGCAAGCTGCCTCCGGCGTCGGAATATTCGGTGATGTAGGCACCCAAGGCAATCCTGTCTGGCTCCAAACCATCCCGCGTTTGTAGTTCACCATCGGCACGATAAGAAGGCGGCACCTTATTTTCTCCTCCGTATTGAGATATCTGGCCAGCTCGCCGACTGTCAAACCATACACTCTCGGTATCGGATAAAGACCGATGAACGAAAGATATGCCTTTTCGGAAACCGGTCCGTCAACTACTGACGCACCCAATGGATTCGGCCTATCGAGGACAATGACCGTTTTCCCGGCCTCCGCGGCGGCGCTCATGCACTCCGCCAAATGCCAGATGTAGGTGTACGCGCGGCTACCGACGTCCTGAATGTCGTAGATTAGAACATCCACCTTGGAAAGGGCGGCCTTCCCCGGTCGGTGTCCGCCGGCTCCATACAACGTGTATACGGGAATTCCAGTCCCGGGATCACGGCCACCAGGGACATTCTGTCCAGCCCTGACATCCCCGCGTATTCCATGCTCGGGTGCGAAAAGAGCGACGAGGTTCACATTTGGATTAGCGCGCAGAAGATCAACGGTCGAATTCAGTTTGGCGTCCACCCCCGTGGGATTGGTGATCAACCCGACTCGTTTGCCCCGCACCAGTTTCACGTGTCTAGCGAGAAACACCTCCAACCCGGAATATACCCGAGCTTCGGCGGAACGGGGAATTGTGGCAAGGATAGTCATTGAAAAAACAAGCGATATGATTTTGTTGTCGAGCATCGCGTGGGAACACTCCTCCTCCTTGATACAGCGGCCTTGAAACCTGAAAAACAAAAAAACCGAAATCTTCGAACGGAAAATCCAATGCGATTGAACGACTGGACCCGGTTTAACTAGACCCTTTTCGAACAGGGACTGCTACACTTCGGGAGGAAATTCTTTCATGTTGGCGATTTCAGGATTCCTGGATTTAAAGGCCCTTCTCTCTTTTTCGGAAAGGTGGTAGTTGTACACCAACGCTATGAAACACGCAATGGAACCACCGAGAACGAAAAAATTGGAGCTGTCGAAAAAGAAGACAACCAGAAATCCTATGCCGAAACTACCAAATTCCACAAACGCCGCCCTAAGCGAGAGCCAACGCGGCACAGCCAGAGAGCCGTACAGGCCGCTTCCCTTGGACATCAAGGAGAAAAGCGTGACGTTGCGAACATGTCGGAAATGGACGCAGGTCTCCAGCAGAATGAAAAAACCGCAGAAAAACTCGAAAAAACCCCAATTAGAGTAGAGTTTGCAGGTGTACAGGATCAACCAGATGCCAGTCGTGGAGATCAAAAGCTCGGAAAAATACCTCAACAGGAGAAAAGAGGGGTGGTTCAACTCACCCAAAGAAATATGGTTCAGATTGTAGCCTTCTTCAAAAATGCAAAATCCCTTCACCTGTTTTTGATACAGCCTAGTACCCCAGTAATTCATCAACCAGTCGGAGGAATAGATGATTATCCAAAGCATGGCCATCGTGGAGGGTCTGAAAAGAAACGAGCTGTCGATGATGTTCTCGACGGAAATCCTCAACGAGGCGAGATCGAAAAAATTGATTGAATTCTGAATCATAACCATACCATAAACCTATTTCACAAGACGCTCGCCCCGCCGCGAAGCGTTACTAGACATGAAAACATGAAAAAACAAGAAAGCAGGGGATTACTCCGCACGTTATGTAACTTTAAGGCCTTGCAGCCTTGATGCGATATTGTTCAGAGGTTCACCCTACTTCCTTGCGCTGATAAACTACTCTGGATTCCAATCTCTTCAAGCGTTTATTTGCAGTTTTTTTGAAAAAAAATTCGATAAACAATCTTTTTTCGAGATTTTTTCACGGATTCAGGAGGCAATCCGCCTTGACATCCACATCGGATATGCTATGCTACGACATTGAGTAAGTATTGAGCGCCTCGAACAAGCGGAGGACAAATCGGATGAAACTTCTCGAAAAAATATCGCCTGAAACCAAGGTTTTTCTTATCTTCTTCTCCATTCTACTGATTTTCACGCTTGGACGCGGCCCCATCGGAGCCGTCAACGCAACATTGCTGACCCTCTCCGATGAAATGCCGCCCCCCTTTCAGAATAACGGTGACGGATATTCAACCAAAATGATCGGACGATCGGGAATGAAACGCAAAAAAGCGCGGGGAAAAAAGCTTCCGGACAAACCGACAACGACGATTCTCCCAAAAACAAAAACACCCGTGGTGGCTTGGTGCGACACTCTTTCCGTCTCTATGGCCCACTCTCCGAAATTTCCCTCGCTCCGCAAATTCGACGGGACAAGATGGTCCAAAGAGGATACGATCGTCCAAGCTGTCACGGACGGAAACAAAATCCGCTTCAAATTCCAGCTGCGGGACTCCAAACCCGACGAGGCGATTACAAGCAATTCCCGCGGAAGCGCCGCCTCGGCATGGATGGACGACAGCATAGAGTTGTTTCTAATGAAAGACAGAAAAGCCGGCATCTACTGTCAATACGTCGTTTCCATAACAGGACGCGGCACTGTTTTTCTTCTGAAATGCGGAGAGAACAACCTCGCCGGAGGATCCCGCGTTTCAATACCAGCGGGATTCATTCTCCCGCTGATAAGCGCCCGTAAGACTTCTGACGGATTCGAGATCGAACTAACGGCGGCTTTAAGCAATATCGACATAGATTCGCTTGAACCCGGCGACTCGTTCCTTATTCAAATAGTGAGGAACTACAGAGGGCAACGCGGGAAAAACTCAACCATACTTCAACTTTTCCCAATCCACATCTACGCGGACAACCGCCACGGTGCGAACAACCACCACAGAAAAGCGTTCCGACCAGTGAAAATCGTCGATTCCAAAGAGCTGAAATAGAAGCTGTTTGCCGGTGCTTCCGGAATTCATCGTACCCACCAACCCACAGCTTTCCTTGATTTCGCCGTAAGACGATATTCCATGTCTCCATGAACGGTGTAGAACAGCGAGTTCCGGCCAACAATAAAGACTAGTGTTTATTAGCATATCATTAATTAGATCCGCTAATTCCGCGAAAAAAGCGGAAGCTCTTGGACAATTTTACGAGTAAATAGGTGGTTTCAACCGTGAGAGCGCTGGGGGGCAACCCTGCGATATTATACTTTTTCGCGTCATTTTTCAGTTGAGATCGTCAGTGATACGCCGCGTTCCTCACCGCTTTCATCTACGCATGTGAGCGTGTGCGCGCCCGGCTTGACGGCCCAAAACAGCTCTTCTCCGTTTTCAGAACCTAGAAACTCCCCGTCCGCGAACCAATACGCCGTTCCAGAGCCGCCGGATGAGCGCAACTTCAATTTCATGGGAGCTTCCGATGCTCCGCGAAGGTAGTCTCCCGCTGCCGGCGAAAGTATGGTCAACCGCGATTTCCGTGGTTTCCGTATTCCGTGAATATCGCATTTCCGATAGCGGATTTTCGGATTGATCAATCCGCGCTCGATCGTTTCGCATTTCCGACAGGCGACCATTCCCGATTCCGCGCAGACATCCGTTTCCGCGAAACTCGCGGACGCGAGGAGTGGTGCCGAGTTTTTCGAGGATATCCTTCTGATTATCCTTACGCAGAGCGGGGCGGCCGCGGCGAGACCGATCAATTTCTTCGAGGCTGCGCCGTTTGGATTTCCAAGCCAGACACCGACGGTGAACTCGCTGTCGTATCCAATAGTCCATGCGTCGTGGAATCCATTGGAAGTCCCGGTTTTCCAGGCTATGCGGGGTTCTCCGGAGAGTAGCGCCGCCAGCGGTGTTCCGGCGGAACGTTCGGTGTCTAGCAGTATGTCGATGATCATGTCGGCCGTCGCCGCCGAAAAAACTCTCCGCTCCTCGTCTCGGTCGTCCGCGAAGAATTTGCGGTTCCTTAAAACGCCGTGGTTTGGAAAAACCGTGTAGGCTGTCGTCAGATCGACGAGTCTCGCCCGCGCTCCTCCGAGGATGATGGAGAGCCCGTAGAGTTCCGATTTGTTTTGGAATCCCCCCACTCCGCATTCCCTCATTTTTCCTATGAACTCCCTGACCCCGATGTTCCGCAGCAATTTGACCGCCGGAATATTGTAGGATTGAACCAGCGCCTCTCTGGCGCTCACGTTTCCGTGGTATCGCTTATCGTAGTTCATCGGGCTGTATCCGTTGAATGAGCAGGGCGCGTCTGGAATGCGAGTGGACGGAATCGTTGTTCCGGAATCGAACGTCATAGCGTACAGAAACGGCTTGAGGGTCGAACCCGGAGAGCGTTTCGCGATCGCGCAGTTGACCTGTCCCTGATGATCGACGTCGAAAAAATCCGGCGAGCCGACCAGCGCGCGGACGGCTCCTGTTTTGTTTTCCACCACGACCACCGCTCCACCAACGACTCCCGCGAGATTCGCGACGTGCTCCGCGAGTGCCGTTTCGCAGACGCTCTGAATGTTCTGATCGAGCGTCGTGCGGATATCGGCACTCGGCGGAACCCCTGCTCCCCGTGAATTCCACAGGCGTTCCGCGAGCAACGCGAAGTGGGGAGCGAGAAACGCGACCGGGCGTCTAGGAGCCCGGACCTTTTCTATTTCGGCGGCGGATTTCTCGGATTCCGCGATGAACCCGCATTCGAGCATCGCCTCTAGAACACGTTTCCGCCGTTCCGCGGCTTTCGCTGGATGCCTGTCCGGACGGTACGCGGTAGGGCGTTGCGGTATTCCCGCCAGCAGAGCGGCTTCCGGCAAGTTCAATTCGGCGGCGGATTTTCCGAAGTAGAATCTCGCCGCCGCCTCCGCGCCGTATATGTCTCCACCGAAGGGAGCGAGATTGAGATACCACTCGAGTATTTCTGTTTTCGACGCTTTTCTCTCCGCCGAGAGAGCTTTGAGGGATTCCGCTATTTTCGCGGAATAGGTACGCCGCGCGGGGGAGATCATCCGCATTGTCTGCATCGTCAGCGTGGACGCGCCGGAAACCCGTCGCATCCGAAGGATGTTGAACGCGGCGGCTCTGGCTACCGCTCTGAAGTCCACTCCGGGATGGGATTTGAATCTTTTGTCCTCGACCGCTATGATCGCTTTTCGCAACCAGGGGCTGATGCGATTCAACGGCACCCAAAACGTCCACGAATCCGATTTCCCGCGGAACTCGCGGAGTATGACGCCGTCCTTGTCGAGAATCGTGGTTGAGCGCCTCTCCGATTTCACTTTTGAAAGCGTTCGTTCGTCGAAGGTGAAACAACCG
>JAADHT010000126.1 GCA_013151705.1 Kiritimatiellota bacterium
CGATTGGCAATTTCTTTGCTTGGATATTGGATATTCCTTGTTGGATATTGGATATTCAAATAAAAACGAAAAGCATTAGCCTCACTTTCGCACGGTTGCCCTGCCCCGGCGCCGATAAGGTACTCCTCATCCATTCGTTCATTTTTGATTCGTAAAATACGGAATTTTGACATGACAAACGGATCGATTCGGCTTGATTTTATTCGCTTTTGGTCTATAATAGGCGGCGAAACGGCGAAGGCGAGGAGGTGGAGCGTTGAATCACATACAAGAGCTGGCGGAGGTCAAAGGAGCCGGGAAGACGGAGTTGTTCTCCGCGAAACTCGCGGATTGCGCGGTCGCGCAGTCGGAAACACTGGCGGACATTATCCGCCGGAACGGCAGTTGCGCCTTCGGCAAACGTTTAGGATTCGCGGAGATCGCGGATGTCGACGATTTCAGAAACACCGTCCCAATCAGCAGTTGGAAGGACTACGAGAAGTTGAACGAGCGGATGCTGAACGGGGAGTCCGACATGCTCTTCTCCGGCCGCGCGGTCTGCTTCATCGAGACCACGGGCACTACGGGAAGAGAGAAATTGATCCCCGAAAGCGCTATGGGGCAACTGGCGAAAAAAGTCGTGGGAGACTTGAGAAACGCGTTCCTCCTCCAAAAGTTCCCGGATCTCCTGAAAGGAAAGTTCCTCTCGCTCGCCAACAGCTCGACGATCGGAAAAACCAAAGGCGGGATACCGTACGGAATGGCCTCCGGGATGACGCTGGACTCCACGGCGGCGGAGATTCTGGCGTTAAGCGCCTGCCCGCACGTCGTGAAAAAGATACCCGACCAAAAAACCGCGGACTACGCAATCATGAGATTCGCCGTCGAACAGGACGTGAGAGTGGTGACGGGCAACAATCCGGCCCGACTGCAGGCGTTGATCGAGTTGGCTGAAAAACGCTTCGACGCTATTCTCTCGGACATCGCGAACGGCACGCTCGACGGAATCGACGATATCCCCGCGGAACTCGCGGACGAGCTGCGCCGCCATCTCAAACCGAATCCCGCGAAAACCGAGGAACTCGAAAACAAACTCGCTTCCGGCACACCGTCCCTTCCCTCGCTCTACTGGCCGAATCTGAAGGTGTTCAGATGCTGGACTTCCGGCTCGATTGGACGCTACGTGAAGAACCTCCGACCGCTGCTCGACAAAGACATTCTCTACGTGGACGGTGGATACGGAGCCAGCGAGGGAAAATTCAACATCCCCCTGCCCAACGGCAAATCGTCCGGCCCACTCGCGAACTTCGCGGCCTTCTACGAGTTCGTTCCGGCAAGCGATGGAAACGACTCCGCCGAGCCCCTTCTGGCCCATGAACTGGAGGACGGCGGAGAATACCGCCTGATGATCACCACCCACTCCGGACTCTACCGCTACGATATGCGCGACATCATACGAATCGACGGGTTCAGCGGAACCACACCGAACATCGAATTCATCTCGAAAACCTCCGATATTGGCAACATCTGCGGGGAGAAGATGTATCCCGAAACCATAATCCAAGCGTTCGCGGAAACCGCTGAGACCACCGGAACGCGCTTCGCGCACTACTGCGCCATTCCAGACGCCGAGAGGCAATCGTACACCCTTTGCGTCGAGCTTGAGACCGAACCCGACGAGGAGGAACTGGCACGGCTGGGCGCATCCCTGGACGCGGATCTTGCGAAACAGACCATTGGATACGAGTTCCTGCGGGGCCAGGGACTGCTCGGACCCGCGCGTTGCGTGGCAATGACGCGAGGCTGGAAAGACGCGCTGCTCCGCTCGAAAACGAAACCCGGCGTATCGACGTCCCAAATAAAACTCCCGGTGGTCTGCGACGCGGAGAAGGCGAAATTATCCGAATTCAAGATGACAAAGTAGGCGAATAGATAAGATAAAGCAAAGTAAAAACGGGAAGACCCACACTCAACAATGGATCGGCTACAGCCACAAAAATAAAAATGGAGCAACCTCTTCCGCGTTCGAAGTTGTCTTTGCGGGAGTCGTTACGTAGTTTGTTTTTTAGGTTTAATTCCAAAACGTGATCAATCCGGTGAAATAGATAAAGAACTTGCTCCACCTCAGCGTTTGCGCGGTCTCTTCAAAATTCGAGCGCTCCAGAACTATGAAATCGCTCGATTATGCGTTTTCCCCTTTGCAAGACAGTGCGTTTGGCGTAAGTTATCCGCGCTCGCATGGATCGGGCTCGGTCGAGCTGTTGTTGTTGGATTAAAATCATAAGCTGTTCGAAATAACAGGCTCGAATTTCGAACGGCGCGAAAAGGTGGTTGAATAATGAAAAGCGACTCATACAAAGACGCCGGTGTGGATATAGACAAAGCGCAAGAGCTTCTCTCCCGAGTCAAAGCGAAAATCTCCGAGACCAGGCGTCCGGAAATGCTCTCTCCTATCGGAGGTTTCGGCGGACTCTTCCAAATAGACCTCTCCAAACACAAAAATCCGGTTCTCGTCTCAAGCGTGGACGGCGTGGGCACGAAGTTGATGATTGCAATGATGATGGATAAATTCGACACCGTGGGCAAAGACATCGTCAACCACTGCGTGAACGACATTTCCGTGCAGGGAGCCGAGCCGATTTACTTCATGGATTACATCGGAATCGGAAAACTGCGCAGTCCCCTCTACGAGGACGTGCTCGCGGGAATCGCGGACGCCTGCTCCGCTGCGGGTTGCGCGGTGTTGGGCGGCGAGACCGCCGAAATGCCGGGAATGTACGGAGACGACTTCGATCTGGTCGGGTCGATCACCGGTATCGTCGAAAAAGACGATCTGATAACCGGAGAGAGGATTCGCCCGGAACATATCGCCGTCGCCGTGGCGTCGAACGGTTTGCACACCAACGGCTACAGCTTGGCCAGACGGGTGCTTTTCGAAAAACGCGGCTATACCGTCGACACACCTTTGGGGGATACCGGGGAGACCATCGGCAACGCGCTGCTGAAACCGCACATCTGCTATTGGTCCGCCGTCAAGGCGCTGTTGGCCAGCCAAGTCTCCCTCGACGGAGTAGCGCATATTACAGGCGGCGGATTGTATGACAACGTTCCGCGCGTTCTTCCCGATGGAGTCGATGTCGAATTCGACTCGACCGCATTGCCCGTTCCTCCCATCTGCTCGCTGATAGTCCGCGAGGGTGGAATCGGTTTCGACGAGTCGTACCGCGTTTTCAACATGGGATTCGGAATGGTCTTTTTCGTTCCCGCGGCCGACGCCGACGAGACGCTGGCGATATGCGAAAACAACGGGTTTCAAGCCGCGATATGCGGAAAAACGACGAAAGGCTCGCGGAATGTGAGAATCTCGGATTCCGTTTGAGCACCCAGTCGCAAAACTTGAGATTCCGACTTCCCACCGACCTTGAGTCGGTGGGGGCTTTACGAAAGGCCCGTCATCCATTTTCAGACGCGAGGTCGGTGGCGGAGGCGAATTTTCAATATTCAAGTCGCTTCCGCCGGCGCGCGGAACACCCATCGGTCAAGGCAGAATGATCGCCAAATCGTTTTTCACCTTCTCGGGCACGAGAGACAAATCGGTTATCACAGCGGTTGCCAACGCGGTGGCGCAGGAGCATTTTCGCCGCAAAGCGGCCATTTTCTCGACCATAGTCTCGGCAATTTTCAAGGCCAGCCCGGTGTTGGCGCTCAGATTTCCCAGTATCATCTCCAGAGTGACGCTCTCGTGGTCGCCGTGCCAGCAGTCGTAGTCCGTGACCATCGCGAGCGTCGCGTAGCAGATGCCGGCCTCGCGCGCCAACTTCGCCTCGGCAATGTTCGTCATCCCTATGACATCCATTCCCCAGGAACGGTAGAGGTTGGACTCGGCTTTCGTGGAGAAGGCGGGCCCCTCCATGTTCAAGTAGGTGCCGCCTTGGTGGACAGTGATGCCCGGAGCGCTCTTCGCGGCCACGGAACTGGCTACGTTATAGAGAGCTTCCGATAGTTCAGGACAGACCGGATCGGCGAAAGAGATGTGAGCGACGATTCCGTTCCCGAAAAACGTGTGCTCGCCTCCTTCGCGTTTCGTCCGATCGACATATTGCTCGACGACGACAAAGTCGCGCGGCTTCATGTTCTCCCGAAGGCTTCCGCAGGCGGAAAGACTGACGATGTGCGTCACTCCCAGTTTTTTCATGCCGTAGATGTTGGCTTTGTGGTTTAATTCGCTTGGCAGTATGCGGTGCCCGACTCCGTGACGCGGAAGGAACACCACCTCCACTCCGTTTTTCGTTCCGACGACGTATTTGTCGCTCGGCGACCCGAAAGGCGTCTCCACATCCACATGCTCGACATTCGATAGCTCCGACTCGAGCTTGTACAATCCGCTTCCACCAATGAATCCCAATGCCATAATCTTTCCTCCCGACTGAACTCTTCACTTTTTCCACGAGTCTGATTCTTGCGATTGGAGAATCTACTTTCCTTTTCACTCGATACAATTTTTTTCATGTGAATTTTTCACCGGAAATATTGAATTGAGTTAAAAAGGACGCAAATTCAAAAAGTCGCAATTCAACCTTGAATGTGGCAAAAACTGAGTTTTGGCGATAAGGAAATCACCACCAATGTTCTGGAATCAAACGTTCTGTCACTTAAAGATTAGCCGACTTGAACCAGTCGTAATGGCTTTCCTTAAGCTTTTCGACGCTGGGAAACGGGAAAAAAAGAACATTATCTTTATCCGCGAGATAAAAGCCATCCTTAATCCCTCTGCCCCAGCCGGAAATTTGATGTCTTCGGTCAACGACCTTTGCCTTCTTATCCCTGTTTTCCAATGCCTTGTAGCCTTCAATAATATGAGCGTCTATCGATGTGATTTTATCAAGCGGCTGATTCTCCTTCGGCATTGGAGCCAGCATTTCCATAAAGCAGATTTTAGGAATATGCAAGGAATGTCCTTTCGTCGTGATAAAAGAACAGAACTCGGCTGGCTGAAGTCTACTGACAACCAATGGGGTGGTCGGACAGACTTCCGAATATAAATGGTACTTGGAATTTCCGTCTTCCGGGACATCTCCTTGTGAAAGTTTCAACACTCTTCCGTCTCGCGTCACGAGGAAAAGATTGTCAATAGCCGACATCGGAACATGCTCCAAAACGCGGTAGACTCCCAAATACAAAGATTTCTTGAGTCTTCCGTCTCTATGCGGAACACAATGATTCTTCATGAATTTGAAATCAAAAAAATCGCTTTCAAACTCCGATTTCAAACTGAAATACATTGTTTCCCTGGGCAATTTCTGCTGACTGCCGACTGCGAGATACGTTCCGAACTCTTTGGGAGGCAGCATTGAAGCGGTCAACGTTTCCGGCAACATCGACAAATACAGGTATGTTTCCATTTTCATTCCTCCATTGATATTCACATTGCCGATTCGCGGAAATCCGCCGTTCGACAATGAATCTGAAGACAAGCCATTTCGGTTTGTATAGTGTCGTCGAAAAAGTTTTGCCTCGAATATGAAATCGGGGGTTGACCTTTTTCAAACGAAACTGCTATTGGATTCTTTGCACCGCAATAGTGCCGGCTTTGCCTTTCGTTGTCGTGAATGTACCGGCAAAAGCGTCGTTCGATGTCATATTGACGTTGACGGTGTAGTCCAGCGATTTGTCGGTCTTGATAAATTTGAGAACGAATTTCGGACCGCGCCCCGCGGATCCAAACGTATCAGTATCAGCGCACTCCACGAACATTGTTTAATGAATAGCACTCGAGACTGGAAATGTCAAACTCGTTTCCCGCGGTTTGAGAGGAATTTCCGCTTTTTTTAAATCTGAATAGTTAGACCCTGCTCGAAAAGGTATCACAGCCATGCTGACGCGGACGAGCGCCGGATTTGGCCCGCGATTTGAAGATGAATACCCTCGGCGGT
>JAADHT010000224.1 GCA_013151705.1 Kiritimatiellota bacterium
CTGTATGCGGAAAGGTTGTTTTCCGTATGCGCTACGCATTTATTCTTATCGTTTTGCTCGATCTTCTGACCAGTTTTCAACTCAAAATCTCCTTTTTCATTCGTTCGAACTCATCTTTGCCTATTTCACCTGACGCATACCGTTTTTTTAAGATATCCATTGCTGATTCGGCATTCCTGTGGGAAGGAAGGTAGGAACCGGAACCACAACACGAAGACGTAAAACGTCCGCGTCCGAAAATAAGCCATGCGACAGAGAGGCATACCAGCATCATTATTATCGGAAAAAGAGGAAACATCCACATCCAGTTAAAGCATGACGAACTCATTTTATTTTCTCCTTATTCGTTTTCAACACGTCTTTTCAAACCTCTTACTAAATTGACGGCCTCGTCTAAATTCCGATGAAAACAACCTTCAAGTCTCCATCCCGTCACATATTCAGACGCATGAAAAAGCGAAACGTTACAGCAAATTCAATTTTCTTTCAGTTCACCACCGCCCCTCGCTAATTGAAGCCAACTAAAAAAGTCATAATATTTTCAGCATCAAGTTGTTATCTATAGAATTAGATGCATATCATCCAAGTTTTTTGGTAATTGGGGTGCGAAAAGCTTGGAGGCGTGTTCTCACGTCTTTTTTTGTCCTCGCTTTTCACGTCAAATCGCCTTTACGCGACGGAAAACGGAAAAAGCGAACTTTCAGGCGAGGGTGTTTTATTCAAAACAAGACCGCTATGGATGATATGCGAACAAGTGTTTTTTCGTGATTTTCACGTTATGGGACTTTTTCAGTAAACCCTATGTAAAGTCAAGGGGCATTAAAAAAGGGGAAAAACAATCTTTGCTCAAACAATCGATGTTAGCCAAAGAACAAGTAAGACGATCCTTCCAGGTCGTCATTCCTCACGCGACGCGCGGGACAATCCATCATTGTTTTCGACGGAATAATTTGGAAGAAAATATTTTTTTGGAGTATTTTAAGTACGTTCAGACGGAACATTATTTTCCGGCTTTGATCTTCAATTCGATTTTCATCAAGCGTATGGGGAAAAACCAGAGTTTCGTCTCGAAGGGATCGTTTTTTCCGGCAAGTTCTTTGTATCGTTTCAAACGCGCTTTGGGATCCTCGCCGAATCTGGGGCATCGCGAGTCGAGAGCGGGAATCAAGTCAGTTTGCAACCGTTGATTCACCTTCCGATAGTCCTGCGGCATAGCGGGAATCCAGCAGATGCTGTTCGGCAACGTCTTCCACCAGTCGGGGCGTTTCGGCCATATTTTCCGCATCAGCTTCGGAGACGCCGCGAGTTTCGCGACTGAAACGTCCGACAGCAGAATTCCGCTGTAGGGATCGACAGTCCAGACTTTCCCGTCCTCTCCGCGGATCTCGCAGATAGTGTGTGGTGACACGCCTTTGGAATTCATAAGATAGACGATCCTCGTCTCAAGGCCAATCTGGTACGCGAACTCCGCGAAAAGCCAAGCCATTCGGTCGCAAAGACCATATTTTCTAGCCCAAACCAGCACTGGCCAAGGCAAGAGGCCCTTCGGGGCCTCTCGTCTCGCGATTCTCGCTGAAACCATCGTCAATATTTTCCGCAGTTTGGCGTCGTCGGTCTTCAAGTCGTCGACACCATTGTTTTTAAGGATGTCCCTCAGGATCCAGGCGTAGTACCACAAGTGGAAGTCGTATTCGTTCAGTGGTTCCGTAAAAAAAGATTCCGGAACGCCTTCTTTCGCGAAAATCGCGGCGTATTCGGAATCAATTTGTTTTTTAGAGGAAGCGCCGGCTATCTCGCGGGCCGTCTCAAACGCCTTCGCCTGGTCGCCGGCGGCGACCGCCTTCAGCCAAACCCCGGCCGGACGCCGCGGCTCCTCATTCTTCGGCTTCGGCGCGGCGGCGGGTTTCGCTGTGGCACCGGTTACGACATCGGGAAGACCGGAAGTCGTTAACAAAAAGGCGGCGAGAACCCCGAAAATCAAAGTCAACAATTTCATTCCAAGTAATGATTTCATGTTAAGCCTCCATTAGAGCAGGTCGTTATTAACCCAGCACCGATATGCTTGATATTTGACACCACCACGCTTTTCAATAAAAAGTGAGACGGGAATCTCGCGCCCGCCACAGGCTGGTAAACTCCAAAGCGTTTCCGAGCGGATTAGTGGCGACATCGCCGTCTTTGGGCCGCATAGAGGCACATTCGACGAAACGGACCTGCTCTAAAGCGCTTCAAGCTGATATTCGGGGAGTTTCTCCTCGGCGAATATCGGCGCTATTCTCGCGAAACGCTGGCGACCGTTCACCATCGGAACACTAGGCCAATCCTCGCCTACAAGCGGACGGACGTAGTCGAGAAACTCGTCGGTAACATCCGTTTTGTCGGCGGAAAGCCATTCCTGAGGGAAGAAACGCTCGGAATTAGCGACTTCGCCGAGCGGAACCTTGTCGTAGCGCACTTGGTAAACCGGACTCTCTCCGCGCAGGATGGTGGACATGAATCCCCCCTCCCCGTTGACCGCCAGCAGCACGGCTTTCTGCCCTACTCGATATGCCTCGTCCAAATCGACCGTCGACGCGTAGATCGCGGTGTCGCGCTGGTCCGTGCCGAACGTCTGACCTCTAGCACTACCTCTGGCCGGAATTCCATTGTCGTTGAGATGGTTCACGAGCGCCTGTTGAACTGTTGTTTTGCTCGCTCCGAACTGGGCGTGTCCAAAACTGTCCTTCGAAAACCCCAAATCTCCCACGTCGCAGCCTTCGCTGACCACCACTACGGCTCTGCCGCGCTCCTTGACGGTTTGGTTGACCTTTTCGGCCATCTCCTCCATTTTCAGGCCACCCTCGAAAGTGAAAATAAGAAGAGGTGTTTCTCGTTTCGGATCCGCGAGTCTCGCGGCCGCCGGAATATAGCCGATTTTACGTCCCATAGCCTGAAGCACGAGCACGGGATCGGACGGGGACGCGCCGCGGTTCTCCTCCTCGGCGTTTTGGACTATGTGGCTCCAGTAGCGGGCCACCGAACCATATCCGGGCGTGTGGTCGATGATTTTGAACTCGCTGTCGCCGACGTCGTTGTCGATCGTCTTCGGAACGCCGACACCCACCACGTCGAGTCCGCGCTCGACCGCGATATTCGCGACTTTGTTCGCGGTGTCCATCGAGTCGTTACCGCCGTTGTAGAGGAAATAGCCGATGTCATGCGCTTTCAGAATTTCGATCACTCTGTCGAAATCCTTTTGCTGGTGGGATTTGATTTTGTATCGGCAGGTCCCAATTGCTCCCGCGGCCGGCGTGTTGCGCAGGAGAGCGATCTCGTCGGCCGCCTGTGCCGACATGTCGAGAAGCTCTTCTTTGAGAACACCTTCGATTCCATGCCATCCGGCGTAGATTTTTCCGATTTTGTCGGGGAAGCATTTAGCCGCCTCGACGACTCCGCGCAGCGAGCTGTTTATTACCGGGCTCGCTCCGCCCGATTGAGCGATCAATAGATTTTTCGCCATAACACCAACTCCATTTTTTTGCAAACCACTAAGGCACAAAGGCACTAAGGATTTTTTGAGTAAATCATTAAAAATAATCTAGAGTATCATCCGCTTTATCCCATTTTTGATAAGAGATGAATTAAAATTGATTATCAACCAAAATATCGATTCTGAAAGCATTTCCCAAAGCAAGGCCATCATATACAACAGGTATTTCAACCTGCCTCGCCACGACAACTCCTCTTTTCGAGATTTCATGACAAAGGCAAGTTTCGTACACTGATTCCAACAAACCAGGACCGAGAGTTGAATGCACTTTGAACGCTGCGTCAACAATTATCCGTGATAATTCATTTAGTCTATCATTTGGTTCGTTGAATTTCATTAAAAAATCAACCTTTCTTTGAGTCTTTGCGTCTCTGTGGTTTGCTCTTTTCTTAGACTCCGGAGTAGGCGGAGAAGGCTCCGTCCACCGGGATGACAGCTCCATTCACGAATCCGGAAGCGTCTTCATCGACTAGCCAAAGCAGTGTTCCGAGCAACTCCTCCGGTTTTCCAAAACGCCCCATCGGAGTGTTGTTCAGAATCTTCTCGGCTCTCGGCGTGAATGAGCCGTCCTCGTTCGTCAGGAGGGCGCGGTTTTGATCCGTGAGAAAGAATCCGGGAGCTATGGCGTTGACGCGGATGCCGACTTTGGACATGTGAACAGCCAGCCACTGAGTGAAATTGCTTATCGCGGACTTCGCGGCGCTGTAGGCGGGGATTTTTGTCAGTGGCGTGAAGGCGTTCATCGACGACACGTTGATCACGACGCCGCTTCCGTTTTTCGCCATCTCTTTGGTGAACGCCTGCGTTGGCAGAAGGGTTCCGAGAAAATTGAGATTGAAGACGAACTGCACACCGTCCGGATCCAAATCGTAGAACGTGCTCAAGCCCTCGACGGTCTTGTCGATATCCTCCACCTCGAGAAACTCCTTGGAGGTCGTTCCCTTCGGGTGGTTGCCGCCGGCGCCGTTCAGAAGGATGTCGCAGAAGCCGAACTCGGCGGCGACGATTTTGGCGGCCTCCTCCAAGCTATCCTTTTGGAGAACGTTGGCGGCGACTCCAATCGCCGCGCCACCGTCGGTCTTGATTTTCTCAGTCACCTTGTCGGCGGCGTCTTTGCGCAAATCGAGAACCGCGACTTTCGCGCCGCATGCGCCAAGCGCCTCGGCCATCGCTCCGCACAGCACACCGCCTCCGCCAGTCACGACGGCGACTTTACCTTTCAGATCGATGTTCAGTGGTGTTTTCATAATGCTTTACTCCTTGTTTTGAGTGTTAATCGCTAAACTATTCGAAAAGGTTTATTCGCCTAGTATTTCCAGGGAGGCAGTTCCGGAAGCGCCTGGTCGAATTCGTCGAGCAACGATTCCTGATAATCTCCGGCGAAAGAGCCATCGAAGAATTTATTTACTCCGTTGGACGCGAACTCCGCCCAGGACTTCTCCTCGTTTCCGGGAAGAATCGGGAAGAAAAGCGCGTTGTTGGCGCGCGCCGCCTTCAAATCGCCGGGAGCGTCGCCGACCATCAGTATTTTATTCTCGCCATATCCTTTGCCCTCGACGGCGTATTTTATATGCTCCGTTTTCGTTCCGTGCTCCTGGCCGGCAATCAAACTCAGGTAGTGGTCTATTTTGTTCTCTTCCCACTCGCGCGTCAGCGCTTCGACAGGCGTCTGGGAAACGACCATCATATCGGCCTTGCCGTCGGCTTTCGCCAGGACATCCCTTACGCCCGGGAAAGGCGAGATGCCATGAACCATATCGGCGATCCGCTCGTTGACCTCCTTGCTCCAAGCGAGCAGAACGATGAGTTCCGGATCCTTCGTCTCCTCCACTTTCGCTTCCAGCGCCGGATTACCGAGCTTCGTCTCGACCTTGATCCAAGCGTGCATTCGCGGCAGCGCGGGAACGTCTATTTCTCTAGCCTTCATCTCCGGACGCTCACGAAGAAGTTTCAAACCCTCCTTCACCGCGAGGAAGCGGTTGCATCCACGCGTCTTGCTGTAGAGGTTCACGAACTCCCAGACCTCTCGCACGTATTTACTACCGGCCTGAAGATTCATATGTTTGATGAACGCCGGGCAGAAACATTCTTTGTGCTTGATCTCCATCGTGTCGAAAATACATCCGTCGCTGTCGAAACAAATCATGAACTCATGATTTTTGGGAACCTCTCTCAATTGAACCACATAATCCATAGCTTTCCTCCTAAATTCGAGTTTACAAAATACGCCAAGCGGCCACAAGCCACCACTTCAGCCAACGCCGGTCAAGGCGTCATTATTTCCACATCCGATCTTTTCAAGGCTTCGAAAACGTCCGGTGGCGGAACGGAGTCCGTTATCAACAAGTCTATGTCTCTCAAATCCGCGA
>JAADHT010000273.1 GCA_013151705.1 Kiritimatiellota bacterium
CCCGGCGCGCGCAACGAAACCCTGTACGTTCCCGGGGAGTCCATCGCGAACACTCCCCGCCACACGCCTCCGCGGGGGGAAGAGGCTGGAACGATTCGCTTGACGACTTTGGCTCCTTTTGATATCTCAATACTGATATTCTCCTCGTCAGCCAGTTTTTTATGTCTTGAATTCACCACCACCGCAACCATGGCGCCAGGGTCCACGATGGTAGCGCTTAGATTAAGAGCGAAATCCTGATTTGGCAGAAAATCAGCGTATTTCGCGGCCCAAAAAACCAGTTGGGTCCAAAAATCCTTGTAGAAATCTCCTGTTTCCCCTTTGAGTGGGAAAAAGTCCCATTTCCACAAACCTTCTCCATTCACGGCGATAACAACTCCCCGTCCAAGCCTTCTTGTGATCAAAATCGGAACTGACGCGTTTCGCGTCGAATTGAATTCTCCGCGGATGAGTACTTTGGAAAAACCTCTAAGAGCGCGGCATGCGAACGCGGTCTCCACGGACGGGAGTTCTCTCCAAATCGAACTTCCGGGGCCAGGCAGCATCTCTCCGAACAAACCGGATTCAACTCCATCTCTGGTGGGAGACCACCGCAAAGGAGCCGAGATGGGCTCTCCCCATTCCACAGGCTCTAGAGTTCGTAGACCACTCCAATCTCCGGAATAGGGTTTACCTCTGGCGAAAAGGACGGCGCCTCCGAAATCGCGGATGTACGAACGGAGCAGTTTTATTCTGCTTTCGTTAAGAAAAAATTCCGCGCCTTTGCCGAAAACTATCAAAGAATATTTGGAGAGGCGGTCCATCGAATCCGGAAATATCGCCTTGCCGGACTCCCGCGTCTCACCGTCCTCCTCGCTGATTCGAAAAAAACGCTCGGGTGTCAACCTATATATTCCCGTGAGGTTGATGTTTTGATTCTCTCTGAGAATACGTGAAAGAAACTTGCCGTCCCAAAACGGAATTCCCTCGATCATCAGAACATTCAGCTTCTCGTCAATCACGGAAACCACTATAGACCTCCGGTTGTCATCCCATGAGCGCTCCTGTTTCAAGCAAGAAGCCTGAACCCATAATTCATGAAAACCGGCTTGTTTAAGTTTCAATCTGAAAGTGATTGTTTTGGAGGTGCCGTCGTTCAGCTCCACTTCTTTTTCGTCGAGTGTGGCTCCGTTGTCGTCATGCGCCGCGACTTTTGTTTTGATGTTTCCAAGACCGCGGTTTTTCACTGTGACCGAAATCTGCTGTTCCTGTCCGGCGAATAACGTGTAATGGGTACGCGGCAAGTCGACTGAGAGATCTCTAACCGGCACATCGCCGCCGAAACAAACCCCGTAAAGCGGAGTTCCCTCGGCGCGGGCGAGCAACGAAATACGCTTGTCGCCGCTTACCGTCTCCCTTCCGTCGGAAAGAATTACGACCCCCTTGAGTTTTTGTCCCGTTTCGGAGCGTTTCCGCAAGAGAGAGGCGCAGGAGCGGGCGATATCCGTCGCTCCGCCAAGTGCTGTGGACCCGAACGGAGAGGCATCGCTCTTGGAACGAGCTAGAGAGCGCAACTCACTGTCGAAAGGAAATATCTCAACGTTTTCTCGCCCTTTCGCGAGTTTCGCGGCCAACTTTCCAGCCGCGTTGAATCTGGATTCGCTAACGACGTCCTTCACATTCATACTGGCGCTGACATCCAGCATTACCGCCCACTCGGCATGCGATTTTTCCTGTTTAACGCGCCAATATCCAACATCGAAAGCCAACACACCCAAAGCAACGAGAGCGGCGACTCTTAAAATAGACAAGAATACCCTGAGCCACGTAGTGGCCTTCTCCGAGGAGCGCCATCCGAGAATTCCGCCAGCGACGACAACAGCGGCGGAAATTAAAAGCATATATTCCATTGGGAGAATTGGATTCATATACTACATATCCCTTTTTTCATGCTTTTCCGCCCAAAACGACAAAAAACCCTCCGACAACGCCAGAATCACAGCCAAAACCAGAAGCCATTTCCACAACTCAACGCCGTCGTGAAGAACAGTCGCCGCTCCGGTTCCACCAGCTACGGTGGTGCGAATGGAATTCAATTCGGAAACGGACACCGTTCGAAAATCCGATTCCGAAACCGCGAAATTAACGGCCGCGGAGCCAATTCTCACATCATTCAGCTTCCAAGTGTAGACGCCGAGTTCCGTAACGGGAGGAGTAGCCAAGGCCAGGGTATACCCTCCCGAAATCGTCGGAGCGGCTCCGGTTTTCAATAAAACATTTTCACCGGTGGGCGAAAAAAGTTTTATTTTATTGAGCGCGCCCACCAAATCAAACGATTTGATTATCGGTTGACCGGGAGTGCGGGAGGCGAGATAATCCACATCCCGAAAACGCTCGTTGGAGCGGCTGGAGAGAATGAATTCGGCCAAAAACGGCAAAAATTGGGGGCGTTCCGCAAAATTCGACCGACTTGGATCAAGAGAAATGCTCCAAATGAAAAACCCGGGGGTTTCTTCACTTCCATAACGCGTCAACGCCGGAATCCCGTCTGTGTATTCAACAAGTGTTTTTCCCAATGCCCGTTTTTTCCCGTGCGACACGAATCTTTTTGACACGGCGCATCCGACCGGATCTCCGTAATCACCGGTCGAAAAAAGTTTGAACGCATCAACCCCGGCAGCCGTGACTCTCAATCTGAACGGTTTTCCCGGAGGCGCATTCTCCATCAAGACTGGAGACGCTGAATCACCTTTCACTTGGACAACGGTGTTCGCATCCGGCTCGAAAATCGAGCGAATCATCGATTCGGACGAATCCCCGGAAGACGGCGACGCGATGACGCCCACTCCACTTTCCAACAACGATTTGATTTCGGCGACTCCCTCCCCCTTCCAACCGGAAATCATAAGAAAATCCAATCGTTCGCTCATAGTCGAAGCCTCGCCAAGAATAAGCGGACGCAAATCTATCCAAGGAAGGGACTTCAGAGCGCGTTTCCAAAATTTGGCCGGATATACGGAATTTTCGACCAATCCGATTCTCAAATTCTCCTCGACGTTCAAAAGGCCCCAACGAGTGTTGTCATCGGCGAAATCATCATCGTCGATGGAACACTCGAATGTCCGCGATCCCGGCACGGTGAATCCGCGGCTTCCATCTTCCGCATCCTCTGTTCCGGCGATATCATTCATATCGAACACCGCGGTGGCGCTTCCCCAGGCAGGAACAAGCAAAGTCGCACTTCCGCGTGCTCCGTCTATTTTGAAAAAAGCCGTCAAACGTCTCGGAGAATCCGAATAGTTCGCTATTTCGCAATTGAAAACAACTCGTTCTCCCACCAAAGGAAAAAGCGGGGAGGACGTGACTCCTACGACAGCTTGGTTGCCGGGAGTTCCTTTCCCAACTTTTACGTACGACACGACAATTCCCTCTGGAACATCAACATGAACGTCATCTTTCCATTGCGAACGTTGAAAATCCGAAATCACGCAAATCTCCCCGACTCCATCACTCGTTTTTGAAAGCATAGAGACGGCTTCGCGGATCGAAGCTTTGACGCCTCCCGCTTCATTGGATACCTTGGACGCACTTAGAATCTTACGCAGAAAACTAAAATTTCGTCCCAACGCCGGAAAAACCGGATCAGGCCTGGATTTGAGAAAAACAATATTGGCCCGATCGCGCGGCGAAAGTCCCCTTACAAGTTCCGAAGCCTCAGCGCAAGCCGAGGCGAATCGAGTCTGCCCTCCGTCGGAAAACCCCATGGAGGCGGAAGCGTCCACCACGATTACGAGATTCCTTTTCTCGAACAAACCTGAAAACCCCGGATCCCGGAAAAAAACTGGTCGTGAAAACATGAGAACAATAGAAATAAACAAAAGGGTACGCAATATGAGAAGAAGAATATCCTGAGGTTTGCGGACGCGGCGGGTGAACCTCACTATTTTTTCAAGGAAATAATTTGAGCTGAAATGGTACACAGGAGGTTTCGCTCGGGAAAATAGATGGAGAATCAACGGTAGAGCCGCCAGCGCCAATAATGGAAGAATGGCCGCGTGTTGAAATGTTATGAATGAAAGAATCATTTATATGTGGATTTCCGTTTAACCAACTTGTCGAATAATTTGAAATAATGGACATCCGTACGCGCCAACATGTAATCCACAGTTCCGCGGGTTGAAAGTCCGCGGAGTGACTCGATATGGCGTTCGACTAAGGCCTTGTACCTCTTTTCAACACTGGCGGCATGAACGGGAATTTTGGAGCCGTCCTCCAGATCAACGAAAAGGCTCAAACCGTTGGGGGCGAGCTCCAACTCCTCCGGTGCCAAGACATGAAAAAGAGAAACCTTGAACCCTTCATGCAAATATTGGCTCAAAGCCGCGAAAATCGCGCCAGGATCGTCGAAAAAATCGGAAATCACGATCAGAGTGCCCTTGCGTTTAAACAACGGAAATGATTTTTTCAAAGCGGAAACTATTGAAGTTTTTCCTCCAGGCGTGTTCGACTCTAGCACATGCATAAGGTTATTTACGTGTGTTGAACCGCCGCCGAGCGGTAGGTACTGCCGAACCGCGGCGTCGAAAAGCTCCAAAGCCACCAAATTCCCGCTTTTCGTCACCAAATGACACAACGCCGCAGCGAAAAAGGAGGAGTATTCCAGTTTAGTAATGCGGGTTCCGAACCCCATCGACGCACTGCAGTCGAGCATTATGTAGCAGGCCGTGTCGGTCTCCTTCTCGAAAGTCCTGACATAGTACCGCTCGGTCCTGGCGAACACCTTCCAATCCAAGTCCCCAAGATAATCGCCGGAGACGTATGGACGATAGTCGCGGAATTCGGTCGAAGCTCCCCGGCGTCTGGATTGATGCCTGCCCGCCAAATACCCGTCAACCAGTTGCTTGGGAGCGAACTCGTAACTCGATAGATTACGGATATCCTCGGGTTTTAAATATTTAAATCTGCTTTTACCCACTTTATTCCATCCCCTCCAAAACGCGCGACACTATATCCTCCACCGTAACGCCCTCGCCGGTGGCGTTGTAGTTCGGAATGACGCGGTGGCGAAGCACCGGCAAGGCTATTCGTTCGACTCCTTTCACCGAAGCTGACGGCTCGCCGTTCAAAAGAGCCAGCGATTTGGCGGCCCGCGTTAGATTCTGAGACGCGCGAGGACCAGCTCCCCATGCCACGTATTTCCTAACGTGCTCGGAAGCCGAGTCGGAAGCGGGACGGGTGGAATGGACGAGTTTGAGAATGAAATCCATGACATGTTCCGGAACTGGAATATCGGTCGCCAACCTTTGCAGTTCAGTCACCACATTAGGCTGGAAAGACGATGAAGGAACGGGGGTGGCACCGCGCGTGGTCATATTCACGATCTCGCGTTCCTCCTCCAAATCGGGATAATCTATGTTCAAATGAAAAAAGAATCTGTCTAATTGGGCCTCCGGCAAAGGATACGTTCCCTCATGCTCTATGGGATTCTGAGTGGCGAATACCAGAAAAGGCTCCTCCAAAGGCAAGGATCTTCCAGCGACAGTCACCTGGCGCTCCTGCATGGCCTCGAGCAACGCCGACTGTGTTTTAGGCGGTGTGCGATTGATTTCGTCCGCCAGAATGAGATTGGCGAACACGGGTCCTTTGACGAATTCGAACGAGCGTTTGCCGTCGCCGGAATCCTGGAGGATCTCACATCCCAATATATCGGAAGGCATCATATCCGGCGTGAATTGAATTCGATTGAAAGAAAGCCCGAGAATATTCCCCAAAGTATTAACCAACAATGTTTTCGCCAGCCCGGGAACGCCCACGATCAGACAATGTCCTCCGCTCAACAAGGCGACTAGAAGCTCCTCGACGATCTTATCCTGCCCCACTATGACTTTGC
>JAADHT010000288.1 GCA_013151705.1 Kiritimatiellota bacterium
TTTCTTCTCAACCCGTCTACCCATGTAATCATACGTGAATTCGAGATTCTTGTCGGCTGTCTCCATTGAGATTACGCGGTTCTCGGCGTTGAAGGTGTTCGTCCAACTCCCGCTGTTCAACGTCATACTGAGCGTATTTCCATCGTCGTCGTAAGTGGGCGCTTGATTCGGATTGGTTATATTCGTGTATTGGTTGAGTTCGTTGGCGGTGTAGACGCTTTGGACGTTGCTACCGCTTTTCGTGGTGTCGTAGGTTGTTCTGTTACCTATTTGCTTATCGGCTGCGGTGTGGGTATGCAGTCTGAAATAGTCTCTTTCTGTAAGTTCCGGACAACCCATCGTGAAACCTTGTGAAGTTATATATCCCTGTCAAGTAGAAAGGTAACGGCTAAAAGATAAGAAAACAAGCGGATTACGCAACTAAAAAAGAAAAATAAACTATTGATTCAGCCTCACTTCTTCAACTCGGGTTCCGTCCTTGGGCGAAACTCGCAGAATTCACTTTACGTCAAAGAGCACGCTGAAATATAAAATTCCAGTCATCGCGCCATGTCTCGAAAAGGCGAATTTTGTATCTGAATTTGATTTCGGATGAGATTTTCACTGAAATCCATCAGAATCAATCAAAATTCAAACCGCTTCTCAACTCGAAAACACCTCATTCCTCTCCCATCTTACCTGCGGATGAGTTTTTTGGCCTTACGCGCTCCTTTCAGGGCGACATTCCGCCATCAGACGCCGCGAGCGATAAGAATGACGGTCTGGAAGGCCCGTCCCACCTTCTCCCCCTTCTCCGTATCTCAGGATATCCGCAGTTTCCACGGTTTGGAATCAAGCTTGTTTTTTTGCGGGACGGGAGTAGATTGTCCGTATGATTTATCCCGGCAAAATCACTGTGTGGATACTGGCGCTCGCGCCGTTCGCGGCAATGGCGCCGCATGGATCGTTGTTTTTGAACGTTTTTCTGCTGGTTTGCGCCATTTTCGTCATCGCCGCCGTCTACGACGCCCGCGGCGCTATGAATATCATCAAAGGCGTTTCCGTTTCTTTGCCGGAATCGGAGCGGATGACGATATACAGGGAATCCAAATTGAAGTTCTCGTTCGCGAATTCCGCGGACGACGCGGCGCACGCTAGAATCAAACCCGAGTTTCCCGCCGAGTTGGACATCTCCGCTCCCGAGATGCTGATCGACCTGCCGGGCGGCTCCGAAACGGCGGCGGAGTGGAAATGCACTCCGACCAAAAGAGGCGATCTGGAGATTGAACGCGTCCATGTCGAGGTGTCCTCAGGACTGGGGTTGTGGCTGGCGCGGAAAACTTTCGCCGTTGAATCGGTGATCAAGGTGTACCCGAATCTTTTGAAGGATAGAACCAAACTGTCGTCGTTTTTTTTGAACAGAGGTGATTCCGGTTTGCATTTGCTTCGAATGTTGGGACGGGGGAGGGAATTCGAGAAGTTGCGCGAATACATTCCCGGCGACAGCATGGACATAATTTCCTGGAAGACCACGGCGAAAAAAAACAAGCCGATTTCGAAGGTGTTTCAACAGGAGCGAACCCAGGATGTTTACGTTGTGATCGACATCTCCCGTTTAAGCGGAAGGGAGGCGGGGGGCGTTTCCGTTTTGGAGCATTTCATCTCCGCCGCGCTGATTTTGGCGCTGGTGACCGAGAAGCAGAAGGACTCCTTCGGGCTGATCGCCTTTGACGACAATGTCAGAGCCTACGTGAAGGCCAAGGGCGGAAAGAATCATTTCGGCGCCTGCAGAGAGGCCGTGTACGCGTTGCAGCCGACTCCCGCGTCCCCGGATTTCAACAATCTTTTCTCTTTCATAAGAACGAATGTCAGAAAGCGGGCGTTGCTGGTGTTTCTTACGGACATCGACGACCCCGCGCTGTCGGAATCGTTCATTTCCGACGCGCCTCTGGTCAATCGAAAGCACGTGTGCGTGGTCAATTCCATGAAGACGGGAAACCACAATACTTTGTTTCAGCGGGATGACGCCCCATCGACATCGATCGACATCCTTGACCGGCTGACCGGCCACGTGCGCTGGTCCGAGTTTATGGAGGTTGCCAACGCTCTCCGTAAAATGGGAATGAAATTGACCGCTTCCGAGTTCGAGACCTTCACCTCCGACATCGTTTCGGAATATCTGAACATCAAACGGAGACAGATTATATGATTCTGGACGTGGACAAATTCATTTCGCGCGAGAAGCGCGTTTGGAGCGAGTTGGAGAGGATGCTCGACGACATAGCGCGCGGCTCGATCGAGCGCTTGTCGCTCGATCGGATCAAGCGATTGAGTTATCTTCAATCAAAAGTCTCTGAGGATCTGGTGAGAATATCCACGTTTTCCGGCGAGGTGGAGTTGAGACGGTATTTGGAGAACCTCGTCGCCAGGGCGTATTCCTTGACTCATTCGCGCTCGCGCGGCGTGTTCCCCTCCGTAAGGCCGGGTGAACTAGCGAAGGCGGCCTTACACTGGTTTTCCGTGACGTTTCCGATTGTCTTTAGACGCAACGCCGCGAGTTTCGCGGTTTCCGCGTTGGTGACCGTTTTCGGCGTTGTTTTCGGCGGAGTGGCGGTGATGGTTGACGGAGACGCCAAAGAGGCGATTTTCCCGAGCGGACGGTTTTCGCATTTGCGGCAGTCCCCGGAGGACAGGGTCAATCGGGAGGAGCATTCGAAACGCGACCGTTTGAAGGGAGCGCACTCGCTTTTCGCTTCGCAACTGATGGTGAACAACATATCGGTCTCAATCAAGGCTATGTGCCTGGGGATAACCTGGGGTGTCGGCACGATTCTGATTTTGTTCTACAACGGCGTTATTTTGGGCGGGGTGGCGTTCGACTACATTCTTTCCGGTCAGACCGCGTTTTTGTTCGGGTGGCTTCTGCCGCATGGCTCGATCGAGATTCCGGCCATTCTCATAGCCGGGCAGACGGGATTGATACTGGGTAATTGTATTTTGAGGCCCCGCGGGAAAACGAGACGCGAGCGTTTAAAGGCGAAATCCGGAGACATCGCCACGTTGATAGGCGGTGTGGCCGTCATGCTGGTCTGGGCGGGGTTGGTTGAGTCTTTTTTCTCTCAGTACCACGAGCCGGTTTTGCCGTACGCCGTCAAAATAGTTTTCGGAACGATCGAATTGACGGCGCTGGTTGTTTTTTTGAAATATGCGGGAACGAGCCGTTCACGGGAATCCTCGAAAAGGTTTATCCGTACGCCGCAGGCGCATAAACCTATGGAGTGAGTTCGAGCACCCAAATCCGAAATTCGAGTTTCAGGCCCTTTTCGAATAGGGTCTGGTTAATGAACCAAGATGTCGGTTGATGTTGCGAGGAGGTGTTTCAAAATGAATTTGTATGACGATTTGCGGGAGGAGGCTTATTCGGCGAACATGGAGATCGAGCGCAATGGATTGGCGATTCAGACATTCGGCAACGCCAGCGCGTATGATTCCGACCGCGCTGTCTTCGCTATAAAGCCCAGCGGAGTGCCGTACCGCGATCTGCGCGTCTCCGATATGGTCGTGGTGGATTTGGATTCGAAGGTGGTCGTCGGGACGCTTAGTCCATCCTCCGACACCAAAACCCATGCGGTTCTCTACAAGGCTTTCAGCGGAATAGGTGGTATCGTCCACACGCATTCCACCTACGCGGTGGCGTGGTGTCAGGCGCGACGGGCGATTCCGATCTACGGCACGACCCACGCTGATCATCTTCAGGTGGACGTTCCCTGCTCTGAAGTTATGAGCGATGAGATGATCCGCGGGAATTACGAGGAGGAGACGGGGAACCAGATTGTTGAGACGTTCGCCGATATTTCGCCAATGGAGGCGTGTATGGTGCTTGTGGCCGCTCACGGTCCGTTCACATGGGGAAAGACGGCCGCCGAGGCCGTTTACAACAGCGTCGTGGTGGAGGAGCTCGCTAAAATCGCGATTCTTACCGAACGGATCAATCCGGACTCTCCGCGTCTCGAGCCTAGCCTGATCGAAAAGCACTATCAGCGTAAACATGGCGGCCGCGCGTATTACGGACAAAAAAACTGAATTTGCCTTATCCTAAAAAGGTGATTGAAAACTAAACCTGAAGAATCGACTCGTTTTTCAGTTGTTTCCGACATGGAGACGCGAGATTTCGATCCGTCCCGCCGCTTCCTGATAGCGAAAAGTGCCGCCGGTTATGAAAACCTTAATTCTCATACTCGCCTATCCGTGCGTGATTTTTATTTTAAAAACAGCTCAATCACCGGAATTTCGATGTTCGGTTCAACCTGCGGCAGCGTCAACGTGAGAGTCGTGTCCGAGTCGAAACCAGCGTTTAGGGCTCCGTGCGTTTGGCTGATCGCGACTTTCTCGAATAGAACTTCAGACGCGTCATGCAGGAATTGCGCGTATTCCACACGCTCCACAAACGCTTTACCATCCAGGTGAAGATGTTTGTAAGGCCAGTCGAATATGTGGATGTACAATCGTTTTTTCTCCGGATTGTAGGTTAGTTTGCAATGTTCGGGAGCCGCGAATCCCGCGGGAGCCTCCTCGCACTCGTAGATGGAACGTGAGTTGTAGCGCATCCATTTTCCCATTCCCTCGAGTCGGTCTAAGGCGCGTGCGTCGAACTCGCCGCGTCCGGTCGGACCAACGTTGAGAAGCAGGTTGCCGCCTTTCGACACGCAGTCGATAAGCGTGCTCAAGAGCTGTCTAACGCCGCGCCAGGAGTATTCGTCGCGGTAGTATCCCCAAGAACCGGAGAAGGTTTGGCATGCCTCCCAAACGACGGGTTTGCCATCCACTTGAACATGTGATCTCGGCTGGTATTGCTCGGGGGTTTTCATGTCGCCGACGACCCTTTCTAAATCAAGTCTGTCGTTGACCAGAATTTTGGGCTGAAGAGTTCGGATCATCCTGTACAACTCCTCGCTGCGCCATGCTTCGCGGCCTTTGTGCTCCTTGAAGTCTCC
The DNA here is from genome assembly GCA_013151705.1 of Kiritimatiellota bacterium. Lineage (GTDB taxonomy): Bacteria > Verrucomicrobiota > Lentisphaeria > Victivallales > JAADHT01 > JAADHT01. The sequence goes on from JAADHT010000288.1 coordinate 4,974, forward strand.
CCGCTTCTCCTTGTTTCCGAACGAGAAGTCGAACCAGAGAATATCGACATCGCCGAATTCGGTAAGCAGTTCCCTAACTTGGGCGTGGAGATAGTCCGCGTATTTCATCTGGTCTCGGCCCGCGTTCATTTTTTTCAGTAGTTCCTCGTTGTTTCGGTAAGGGTGGTTGCAGCGGTCCACTATGTAGTTTTCGTGATGCCAGTCTATGACCGAGTGGTAGAAGCCGACTCGCATGTTTTCCGCTCTGAACGCGTCGACCATTGGACGCAGAAGATCGCGTTTCGCCGGAGTGTTCGTCGCTTTGTATTCGCTGGTCTTGGAATCCCAAAGGGCGAATCCCTCATGGTGTTTCGTGGTTATCACGAAGTACTTCATGCCGGCGTTCGCGGCGGCTTCAGCCCATTTTTCCGGGTTGTAGAGGTCCGGTTCGAAGTGCGCAAAGTATTTTTTATCGTAGAGATCCTGCGGAATCTCCTCATAGCTTTTAAACCACTCGTGTCTGGCTCCTTGCGAGTAGAGTCCCCAGTGGATGAACATTCCGAAACGATCCTTCACAAACCACGACGTGTCTCCTCTGGCTTCCAGCAAATCGCTCATAACAAACTCCTATACGATTTAAATATAGCGTGTCGAAGGGATGAAGATAGCCGTGTATTGCGAAATCGCAATGACGATGCGCGAATTTATATGGATGAAACGGTGTTTTTTCGTGGATAAAACGCTACGTGGAGCTGTTTCCAGGGTAGGTCCGACTAGTACTGCGTATAACTTGAAACTTCGCTTTGACAATAAGCATTTCGGGAATTCAGGTTCCGCCGCGGACGAAAAGCGATATTAATATCGTTGTCGTCCGCGGCGGAGGCTGAAACCCGAAAGGCTCT
>JAADHT010000203.1 GCA_013151705.1 Kiritimatiellota bacterium
TTATCCCCACCTGTTGTTTTAAACTCAAGTCTAGATAGGATTCTGAGCTGATAGATGGTGAAACCGATCAAAAGGAACCCGAGCATCCATGCCTCGGCCGTAGCTGGACCGAACTGCAAGAGCATATAAGCGTCCTCGAATATCTTAAGTCCTGTAACTTTAGTTTTTGGGTCAATACCAGTCATTGCCAAAATAAACGCTGAACTTTTCCATGAAGCGACGAAAACTCCTACAAAGTTGATTATCAGCAACGCCTTCAAGGATGGAATCACGATGAAAAGGATCTTATCCACGAATGTCGCTCCGTCAATATCGGCGGCTTCATAGAAATCGGGAGCGATTCCCTTGAGAGCGGCGAGATAGATAAGACACCCAGGCCCCATGCCCGCCCAAACCATAGGAATAACACACGCCAACAACGCGGTTTTACTACTCCCCAACCAGTCGTACGGATTGATATTTCTCGCGAACAACGCGACGTACCACGGTTTGCCGGAATTCATGAAAATATTATGCGCGAAGGAGTAGGTGAAAATCATAAGAGCCACGCCAACCACCACGCAAATAACAGAAACCAAACGAACTTGTTGAAGCCACAACCTCCGGGCGAACACGCAACACGTAGTAAGAAACAACAGACCGAACAGGATGTAGCCGATAGCGGGTATGCTCAATACGATGGAATTCAACACTCCCGTATGCTGGTTGCTGTAGAAGGATTTCCACAAATAGATGACCACCAACCCCGAAATCACGGCGGGCAGATAGAACAAAGTTCTGTAGAGTATTTTTCCGTAAGGAATCTCATCAAGCAGAACAGCTAGAATAATAGGCGGCATAAACGTCAATGATATAACTAAAAAACTGTAGCAGAATGAGTTCCAAAGCGAAGACCACCACTGAGGCTCCCAAAGGACGTTGGCGAAGTTGTCAACCCCCACCCAAACGGAGGTTTTCATGATTTGATAGTCTTGAAACGCCATCTTGGAACCCATCATCAAAGGCAGATACTGCCAAAAGAAAATTGAAAGCACGGCGGGAACAAGTATGACATACGCCCACTTATATTTCACAAAACCCCATTTCACCAATTTGACGCCTTCAGTTTTTGGAGGAGCGAATGTTTTAATAATCACTTTGAAAGCGTATGCGAAAGTGAATGCGATAATAACCAGCAATATAGAGGCCACTATTCTGCGTATGCGCATTTCGCCGGCCGGCACATCGCCGAGCATCTTGGAGTTCGTCAAATTCACCGCGTTGACAAGCATCGCTTTCATCTGCTTTTGACGCTCAACTGGATTCTTGGGGAACTTCCCGTTCTGCTCCATTTCAGCCGCGGCCTGAATCGGGTAGGTCATATAATAGTAAACCGTCTGACAATTTCTTCCATAAGGTTCGGGTCTGCCCGTATCCATCGCTATATTGAAAGTCTCCTCCCAACCTTTTGGCGCCAGACGAATAATATCATCATATCCGAATTCACGCAGATACTTCGGATTAACGAAGCGTCCCAAACCACCTTCCACCATTTTGCGAGTTCTTATCTCAACAGCTTCTTTGCAATCAAGATAGCGCATGTATTCCCAAGCGGCGTCGCGAACAGGAACTTCTTTGATTTTAGCGAAAAGCCCCTGCATCATAGAGTTCAACTCCCCGCCGCGATGCCCCCCGGGTCCAATTGGCACGGCGACCATGCCCGTCACATCAGGGTTGATGGTGGCGAACATTTTCTCGTCGACATATGAGAAAGTAAATCCAATTTGCCCCAGTTCCCATTTGCGGCGGTCCTCGGTCTCGCGGGCGGCATAGCCGTAATGCTGCCTCCCAGCCTTGTCTTTCCAAGGCTGGCTGCACAACGTCGTGTAGAAATCCAACGCCTTGACAGCGTCGTCGGTATCAAAAACGGCTTTCCACATATCCGTCTTTTTATTGTAGGTTATGACATCACCACCGGCGGACCAAAGAAAAGTAACCCAATACCAGGATTCCGAAAGACCGCGTCCAATGGAAATACCATAGGTACCCTTCTCAGGGTCTGTGAGTTTTTTGCAATTCGCCAGCAAATCATCCCACGTCCAGTCATTTTTGGGATAGTCTATGCCAAAAGCGTCCAACAGATCCTTTCTGTAGAAAACAACCTTTCCAAGAATACCGCCGGTGGGTTTCGCCCATACATGAACCTTGCCGTTAGGACCTTTGCGTTTGATTACAGGCCATATCTTTTCATGAATGGAAAACTTCAATTCCTCTTTTGTCATGCTGGACATGTAACCGTCTTCCGGCTTGTCAAGAGGATAAAGGAATCCACCTTGAATATATGTGTCGGACTGACGAAAGTTCACATATAGCAAATCCGGAGGGACGCCACCGGCGATAGCCATAAGCGGCCTGCTGTCCATGGTCGCTCCCTGGACGGATATGCCGGAGAATTTGTGCAACTCGATGGAAACGTCATCCCAGTTGTGCACACCGTATTTTTTAGGATTCGCTTTGTATTTAGCGGCGTATCGTTTTTTAAAAATCTTAGGAAAGTTGGCAATGAAGGATTTCAGGACGGCGTAGGCGGCGACCCTGCCGGTGGAATTATCCCGGGCGTCGGGAAGCGACCAGGCTTTTACATGAATGATGGTCTTGCCGTCTTTCGTGTCCTCAATCCATCCGGCATTGGCGATGAAAGGCAATAGAGCGAACGAGAATGCGAGAATTGCCGAAAGAAGCCGAGATTTAACGCTAAAAAAAATTCCAAACATAATAGTTGTTCCCTGTTTATTGATCCGATTTGCAAAAGCCCAAACGTCACGAATAAAAAACGACGCCCCCTTGAGGAAATGTCGAAAGACAATCGCAGTTCTAAAAACGGAAAATTGAAAATAGCACGATATCGCTGAGAAACCAGTGTTGAAAAGAACTTTTTTTTGACAAGTCTATCTTTTAGCGGAAAAAATCATCATTTTCCGCCACTTTCTGCCAGGCTGGTGGAATAGAAATAAATTCCCTTTCGAGTCAAGTTCCACAAATCTTTTCGCATGCGGAAGATAGCCGATAAAAAGCGAATGTCCGCGGGTCTTGGGTTTGATCCGCATTGGATTGAATGTTGAAACGACGGAAAGCTTTTTCAAATCGAAAACGGTGACGGCGCTGTTTTTGTACTCTTCGAAAACCAATCGGTCCTTTTTGGGAAGCAGGAAAAGAGACCGACCGGATCGTTCACACAAAATCTTCTCATCCCCATCAACAAGCAACTCGCACGGATGGGAATATCCCGACAACGCGAATCGAAGACCAACACCAATGAAAATGGCGGAGTCGGGCGACACTCCCAATGAATGCTTGACTGTTTCAATAGATGACAGATCCTCGGAACTGAAAACCTCCACAGCCTTCTCGCCCACTAAAGCCACCAACGACGAATCGGGGGAAACAGCCGGAACACCGAACTTCTGTTTGGTCTTTATTTTTTTTGGTTCCCCTCGCAAGTCGGGCAACGAAAAAATGTAGAGGGAGTCCGTGCCGGCATCCGTTTTCAAAACCAGAAAATCGCCGGAGGGAGCCAAAGCGTAGCGGATATTTGACGCTTGAATCTCGTCGGTAGATGACAAAACAGATCCATCCCTCAAAGAAATCACTCGAAGATGCCCCGGGGCGTCCGATGTCACACCGCGCTCCCACACGAGGATTTCAGGCTTGGAACTCCGCGGACGAAACATCATATCAGAGAAAACCCTGTCGCGGTAGCGTCTGATTGACGCGACACTCCAGTTGTAGGTGTTTATCATCACCAGCAAAGTGGATGGCGCGGCGCCTTTCGGATAAACGGTTTCAAGCACGGCCAGCAATGATCCGTCGGAAGACAACGCGCGACCCGGCAATTCAACCCCTCCCTTTCCGTCATAACGCCAACGCGGCAGCCATGAGTATTTATTCCCGTCGGAGACCGCGGCCGCGGCCGATGCAACGGGCGCTTTCTTGGAAGAGTATTCTCCAGGAGTGAAAAGATTGGTGGCCAAATCACCTTTTCGATAGAATTCGTTCCAATCGATTTCGATCCGCTCCGGTTTCTCGCCTTGTTCCGATTCGTCTTTGTAGACAGGCGTGGAAAATCCTTTCGAAAAAGCGTCGGGATCAAGCAAATTCTCCTTTTCAGAGTTTTCTTTCGAAAACCGGGAACTAGAAGCGGAAGCGGCAATTTTAGTCCGTTGACGTTTCAACCGTTTCGCCGTTCCAACATCAGCGGAAGCGGCTTCTCTCCGCGCACCCGCTGTTTTTGGTCTCTCCTTTCCGCAGGAAACGCATAAAAAAGAAACCGCGACAACCGCGATCATAAATTTCCAACGCATGAAAACCTCCTATTTGAAAAGATCAGGACGGAACAGTGAATTGTTTGCCTCTCGGCAAACCGTTGTTCGCGACTCGTAATTCAATACATCCGTCGAATCAGTCGGATTCCCAAATTCGGAATAGCCGAGTCGCACTCGGCTCCCGTCCGCCTCACGCCTCACGAACCACGCCTCGCGAAGACGGGCGGGCGGGGACGCTCCGCCCTACTAACACGCCTCACGAATCACGATCCCCGCGTAACTCACGCAATGCGAGTAGTCGCCCGTCGACTCGCCGGAATTCGTCAATTCAACCAATTCCGCTTTCAAATTCGCCGATTTCGGAGATTTAGCGATCGTATCCAACAATATACGTATTGGACTCGCGCCGCAAATGGTGGCTCCGGTCTGTTTCACGTACGCCGCGAATCCCGCGGAATCAAAATCCAGAATACGCTCCACCGCCCCCATATCAAGCTTGCGCAATCTTTCAGGAATCCGATCGGTAAACGGTAGATAGTCGAACGCTCCCCCGTAGTGAGTAAAGTCGGAACTGATCACCCAAAGAGTCTCATCGTTCCAAAACCGACTCAACACTCCGGAAACGTTTTCCGCGAGAATCGCGTCCAAACCACCACAGATCAGCGGAACGATCGGAAGATCCGGAAACAACGCCGTGATAAACGGCAACTGCACCTCTAGCGCGTGCTCTCCATCGTGAGCCGCGTCATACAATGCGAATCCGTTTTCACCGCGAAGCGAATCAACCGCCGCTCCGTCAACCAGTGAATCCCCAAAAGGCGTGGAATAAGCCTCATAGTCGCACAGCGCCATACCGGAAAACGGGATGCGATGCGACGGAGCGATAACCAACGCCCGCTTATATTCCCCGCTTTTAGCAGAGGCGAAAGTCCTGGCGGCAGTGGCGCCGGAATACACATACCCCGCGTGCGGAACAATCAATGCTCTCGCGCTTTTCGCGGAATCAGACGAAGCAACACCACATGCGGACTCCGCGAAAAACCGATCGAGCATCGCGTCCAATTCCAGCGAGTCCCGCGGATAAAACCGCCCGGCGACAGCCGGCATCCTGATGTTCATATCCAAGTTCTCCACAATTTTTCAAACGCATGATCCACACACTGTAATTTATCTTGTTTTCCTAACGATGCAACGGAAATCAATTCTCGATATAGAAAATTTTCTTGAGAAAATGCCGAATTTCAAAAAAACGACGCCATTCCCATCTCTAAATCCGCACCGTCCCCACTATCTCGGAGACGGACTCCACGCCATGGGCGTCCAAATACTCATTGATTCCGTTGATTACGTTGATCGGAGCCATCGGATCCGCGAAAATCGCGGTTCCGACCGCCACCGCTCCCGCTCCGGCCAACAGGAACTCAACCGCGTCCTCACCAGTGGTGATTCCACCCATTCCGATTACGGGAACGTCAACCGCCTTCGCAACCTCGTAAACCATCCGCAGAGCGACGGGTTTG
>JAADHT010000161.1 GCA_013151705.1 Kiritimatiellota bacterium
ACATGCGCACGTTGGAGGAATCTATCATGTTGATGATCTCCTGCTCTATCTCGAGTTGCGAGAGATCCACCACGTCGGTTCCGAGGTTTCTGGCGATCAACCCCAATAGCTCCTCTTTGGAGATTATCTCGAAATCCACGAGCAGATCTTGAAAAACCTTGCCCGTGCTCTCATGCTCCGCCTCGATTTCGGCGAGTTGCTCCTCCGAGCACAAATCCTCTTCAAGCAGCATCCCCTTCAATGTTTCGCTTTCCGGATCCAACATATTCAAACCACCTTGAAAATAAACCACCTTGAAAATTACTCTTCGTCCGTGGCGGTTATTCGAATCACTTCCTCTAGTGTCGTTTTTCCCGCCATAGCCTTTCTCATACCATCCTCACGCAAGGTGCGCATGCCGGATTTCCTGGCGGCGTCCCTTATCTCGTTTGATGGCCTGTTGTCGAAAATCAGATTCTGAAGTTCTTCGGTCACCATGAAAATCTCATAGATGCCGAAACGTCCTTTGTATCCAGATCCGTTGCAAACTTCGCATCCGCGTCCCTTCATCAACTCAGCTCCTTCGAAATCCTTTATGTCGGCTTCAAGCAATCTCAACTCCTCTGGTTCGGGTTCGGTTGGGACGGCGCAGTTTTTGCATATTCTCCGAACGAGCCTTTGAGCCATCACGGCTTTGACGGCCGATGCCACGAGAAATGGTTTGACACCCATGTCGACGAGACGGGTCACGGCTCCTGGAGCGTCGTTGGTGTGCAACGTGCTGAAAACCAAGTGGCCCGTAAGCGCGGCGTTGATCGCGATTTCAGCCGTTTCCAAATCTCGAATCTCTCCCACCATTATTATGTTCGGAGCTTGACGCAACATCGCGCGCAGCGCATGACCGAATGTGAAACCTATACCTTTTTCAATCTGAACCTGGTTTATGCCGGAAAGCTGATACTCGACGGGGTCTTCCGCGGTTATTATCTTGCGCGACGGAGTGTTTATCGAGTTCAAAAAGGCGTAAAGCGATGTCGTTTTGCCGGATCCCGTCGGGCCTGTAACAAGAAATATGCCGTCCGGCATGGCGAGTATGCCGCTGATAAGCTCTTGGTCGTCGCTGTAGAAGCCCAAGTCTGGAATATCAAGCTGTATGCTGGATTTGTCCAAAATCCGCATGACGATGCTCTCGCCATGGTTGGTCGGAATGGTGGATACGCGGAGATCCACGTCCTTACCCCCGATTTTCAACTGTATTCTGCCGTCCTGCGGAATCCGCTTCTCGGATATATCCAGTTTGGACATGATTTTCAATCTGCTTGTGACGTTGCCCTGAAGATATTTGGGAGGAGCTTCCACTTCATGCAACACTCCGTCCAATCGATAACGGACTCGATAGCGTTTCTCCATCGGCTCCAAATGGATGTCACTTACTTTCTGCTTGTACGCTTCGACGATTATCAACGTCACCAGTTTGATGATAGGCGCGTCCTCCTCCTCGATACCCTGTCCGCTGTCCTCGCTCGCGGCTATCAATTGATTTTCTATGTCGTCGCCGCTGATCTCCTCCAAAAACGAGTCCACGTTCTCTTCCAGCGAACCGTAATGATGGTCTATGAGTTTTTGTATCTGCGTTTTGGGTGAAATGACCGCGTCGACATCGGTTTTCAAAACATAGCGGAGAGAGTCCAGCGTCTCCATGTCCGTGGGATCGCTCATAGCCACGGTCAACATATCGTCATGCTTCATAACAGGCACGATGCTATATTGTTTCGCTATCTCCGGCGGCACGGCTTCAATGACCTCCGGCGGAATCGTATAACCGTCCAAATCCAGTGTTTCAAGACCGTACTGCTGCGCGAGAACGGACATCACCTCGTTTTCGTCAATATATTTCAGCTCCTTCAGAGCGTCCATTATGTCCATTGTGCCGCCGGTGACGGCGACTTTCTCCCATCCCTCGTCTATTTGGACTTGGTCGATCAATCCGTTTTCTTGAAGAAGCTCTAAAATAAATTCAGCGTTTTGGGCCATTAAACCGCTCCGTGAGTATCGTAAGTATCATTCTCTATAAACAGTCCTTAAATTCGCCTCCCTTTTTACAAACGCGTAACGGGACTCCTTGGCGAGACTGAAGCGCAACGACAACCATAACGCGTTTCCGCGAAAAAAAAAGCGCATTTGAGATTTTTTTTGTTGACAAGTTGAAATGGCAAATTAGTTTAACGGCGACAGAAGCTCGAGCCAGCTTAGCTCAGTGGTAGAGCCACTGATTTGTAATCAGTAGGTCTCCGGTTCGAATCCGGAAGCTGGCTCCACTTTCCAGCCCCGCATCGCATATGCGTCTCCAGTGGATTCTCGCGGATCCGGTCGATTGCCAAGATTGTGGTTAATTCAATCTTAACCAAAGAAAAAAAACTGTTTGACGATGGACTTTTTAGTCCAAGAGAAACATTGCGAACGCATTTCGCCGCTCGCGTGGAACAATCAAAGAGATTTTCGCCGTTCCATCGGTTTCGTAGCGCATCTCCACTATTTCTCCTACGCCGTGGGCCATCGCTATGATATCATGACGGGAAGGCGGGATGAGCAATTCCAGCCTTTCCGCTCCGCAGTCAATCATTTTCTCCAATCGCTCCAATAAATCCGGCAGGCCTTTTCCAGTCACAGTGGAAAGCGGCAGAGCGCCGGGATTGCCGCTCTCCAAGCACGCCCGTTTAATGGCGTCGCCCACCAGATCGGATTTATTGAGAACCATTATCATCTCGCGGTCGATGGCTCCAAGCTCGCTCAACACGCTCAGCGTTGTCTCTTTGTGCTCGTTCAAGTACGGATCGGAGGCATCGAGCACCAAAATGATGAAATCCGCCAAGACGGCCTCCTCCAAAGTGGATTTGAAGGCTTCCACCAAGGCGTGAGGCAGTCGCCTGACGAATCCCACGGTGTCTGTTAAAAGTAGATCGCGCCCGTTCGGCAGTGTTATACGCCTGGTGGTGTGATCCAAAGTGGCGAACAGCTTGTCTCCGACCAGTACTTCGGAACTTGACAGGAGATTCAAAAGGGAGGATTTGCCGGCGTTGGTGTAGCCCACTATCGCGGCGTGTGGTATGTTCGAGCGGTTCCTTCGTTTGCGTTGCACTTCACGTTGTTTGACGACCACCTCCAGTTCCTTTTTCAAGCGCGATATGCGCGCTGAAACAAGCCGCCTGTCAACCTCTATCTGCTTCTCGCCTTCGCCTCGAGTCCCCTTGGCCCCCCCTTGTTGACGCGACAAATGCGTCCAAGCGCGTGTCAAGCGCGGCAGCGAGTATTCGAGGTATTCGAGACGAGCCAATTCAACTTGAAGAACCGCTTCCCGGGTCGATGCCCTGGCGGCGAATATGTCGAGAATGACTTCCTGACGGTCTATCACGCAGATTTTCGTCAGTTTCTCCCAGTTGCGTTGTTGGGAAGGTGAGAGATCGCAGTTGAAAATCAGACAATCGGCTTCCCGTTCTCTTGCGAGATTCGCGATCTCCTCCGCCTTGCCGCCGCCAATAAGAAATCGCGCGGAGGGTTTTCGCAGCTTCACGGTTGTCTCGTGAATTACAGGCGCGCCCATTGTATTCACCAACTCCTTGAGTTCCCGGAGCTGCTCTTCCGCGGATTCCTCGGATTCATCCGAGTTGCGCACTCCAACGAGAATTGCGCGTTCGACCATCTTCATATTGTCTTTTTCGGTGTCTATCATAAAAAACATCCATTCCAAACATTCAATTTCATTAAAATATCCCGCGATATATCGCTTTTCGTCCGCGGCGGAACCTGAATTCCCGAAATGCTTCTTGTCAAAGTGAAGTTTTAAGTTATACGCAGTACTAGGCGTCATCATCATATTGTCTGATACGCCATGCCATCGTCCATCACTCCCAACGCCTCTGCTGTTTTCAAGGGGAAAGAGGACAATATAAGAGTTTTCGCGCAATTCTAGTGAAACGTCAGCAAATCCGAATGAAAAATACTTCTCATGCTTTGTGCCCTCAAACACCAGAAGATGCCTAGAGATAAATTTTCATTTCTCTAAGTGCCGATTTTTGCCGAAAAAAAACTTTAACGCCGGGACTTAAAACCGAAAATTTGTGTTTGAATACAACGCTCATCGCCATCAGGCGTTATCTTCCGTTTTTAACGCGGTATTTGAAGGACGTTGATGATTACCGTCTATCGACGCTTTTTGCGGCTTTATGCGAAAAGCGGCGGCTTCTACTCGAGCGCGTCGCGCGGGAACATCCGCGTTTCAAATTCCGGGTGCTGGGAGACGGGCTTTACCGCAATTCGGTGTTTATTGATATTTGCGATCGCCACAAATGGAAATACTCGTTCACATCCAAAGGGGAGACCCGGTATCCAAAACTGTTATTCATTCGGAACCGCTGACTTTTTGGAGGGGATGCCGGATTTTGTCGAATAACGACTTGCGTCATGTGATTACAGCTGGTATATTAAAAACATCGCGGAAACGACGGCCTCGCGGGCTTGAAATAAGCGGGCGCATGGCTGCGAGACCTTTTCGAGCGGGGTCTACATTGTTCGAGAAGTGTCTAAAATCCGAATATCGAAAATCGAAGCACGAAACAAATTCAAAGGAGAAGTGGTATGAATGGCAAATCTCGTTCCTCCGTGTTCCCAAGCGTTGTCGTTGTTGTCTGCGCGTTGCTTTTTCCGGGGGCAATTTCCGCTAGAGAAGTCTATGTCTCCATCTCAACTGGTTCGAATAGAAATCCAGGAACAAAGAAAGCTCCGATCAAACTTTTGTGGAAAGCTATAAAAAACCTGAAAAACGGCGATAATATTCATGTCGCCGAGGGTACATACCGCGGACGACGCAAAACGGGGCTGATGCCTGGTTTGCGAGGAGTCACCAATGTGTCGATAGAAGGCGGCTGGAACAAGGATTTCAGCAAGCGCCTTCCTTTTGAACATCTTACGATCATTGGAAGCAAGCCGGACCTGCAACCACCCACCGGGACCGTTTTCCACTTCGAGGACGCTAAAAATCTAACGATAGACGGTTTTCTCCTGGATAGGGGGATTGCTAATTTCTACTACGGCGATGGTGAACCTGGAGCTAACAAATCTCTTCCGGGTTATATAAAGGACAGCGCATTCGGCTATAGAGCCATAAATCGCAAAAAAGTCGGGTCTTCCCCCACTGTGGTTTTGATGGGGAAAGGGGCCATAACCATACGAAATATGGTTTTGATCAACAATCCGTGGTGGGGAATTTACATCAAGGGGGGCGGAAACGACAAAATCCTCATCGAAAACAACCTCATTCTGATTTCACAAGGACGTGGCATAGAAGCCATCACGGGTGGAGGCTGGGGAACTCCGACTTGGATTATTCGCAACAACACCGTTGTGTTCAATCACACTGTTAAATCGACCGAGGGAAGAGCGTTGTCCATTGATCCCCGCAAAGGATATGGTAGATATATCGTCGAGAACAACGTTTTCGCGTATAGCGACGGGAGTGGCGTGTCCGCTAAATTCGGAAGCACGGACAAGACTTTGACGTTGAACAACAACATCTTTTTCTTCAATCGGAGAGGAGATTACGGGAAGGGTGGTTCCGGCGTGGCGAATGTGGAGGATTTTGAGGATGAACTCGAGTTTCCCAACGAGGGGAACGCGCATGTTCTTCCTGGTTTCCTCGCCAAAAGCGGCAAAAAATGGTTTGACCGCTACAGTTCCCGCGAATATGTGAATATGCTTGCGGGCACATTCAATACTTGGAAAGATTTGAATGACTCGCGCAAGGCTTTGTCTCTGGGCAAATATCATATTCCAGGATATGACAAAGCATACGCCACCTATGCGGACTTGCCGCAAAAACGCAATAATTATGATATGAGCCGATATCCATTTCCTTTGAAACAAGGCGAGACGATTGATTGGAAGAAATATATTCTTCCCATCATTGGCGCCGATGGCGAAAAGGGAATTCAGCCTGTAAAGTGAACTTGCTCAATATCCGCTTCTAGTCAGGTTGAACACTCTCCGCTTAATTTTGCGGCCATTTTCTTCCAAGCGGGCTTGGAAACCCTTGGGTACGCGGTAGATTTAGGCGGCGGCAGGTGGCGGCCGCTCTCCGCGAGGAGAGAGGAAAGTCCGGACTTCGCAGGGTGGAGAGTCCTTCTGTAGTGGGAGGATGCCCGGGGCTATACCCTCGGGAAAGGAAAGTGCCACAGAAAATATACCGCCCGCCCGCTCAACTGAGCGGGAAGTATGAAACTCGAATATCGAAATTCGATTAATTTCGGATTTCGAATTTGATTTTTCTTATTTCCGGCGTAAGCCGGTTGGGTAAGGGTGAAATGGTGGTGTAAGAGACCACCGCGTCTCCGGGAGACCGGAACGGCAGGGCAAACCCCTCTCGAAGCAAGGCCAAATAGGGAACGAGTCGCGGCCCGCGGCGCTTGAGTTCCGGGTTCTGGCCGCTTAGATAGATGGTCGTCGAATACAGAATCCGGCTTATGCCTGCCGCCGCTCTCGCTTCCCGTCGGAATTCCGACGCGAAGCGAGAGATGCATTCCCGGGTACGGGAATGGGGTTTTGTAACCAAAATAGATCGCCAGAGAGACTCCGAGATACGGAGAGAGAAAATAGTTCTTGGATTTGCCGTATCCACATCCCCGAAAACCGGTGATTAGGATACGGCAAATCTCACTCCCTCTTCTTTGTGCCTCCAAGTCTCCACTGTGAGTTTTCTTTGGAGCGATAGTCGCACCCAAAAACAAGGAGAGGATGGATGTCGAAGAAACGGTATTTGATACGGAAAACGGAAGCGGCTTCCGATTTGTCGGTCGCTTGGGACTCGGATTGTTGGACGAAAGCCGACACGCTCGTTGTTGACAATTTCCTGCCGGATAGCTCGGATCACCGTCCAGGTGTTGAATTCAAGATGCTCTACGATGAAGCTGGATTGTATGGAATGTTCAACGTCAAAGACAAATACGTCCGCTGTGTCGCCGAAGGCTATCAGTCAAACGTATGCAAAGACAGTTGCGTAGAGTTTTTTGTCACTCCGGTCTCCGGCAGAGGGTATTTCAACTTCGAGTTCAACTGCGGTGGAGAGGTGTTGACGTCATACGTCAGAGACAACTCCCGCGCCGAAGGCTGTTTCGCCGATTTCGAGCCGCTCGCCGACTCGGATATGGATAAAGTTGAGATTTTTCACACGTTGCCAGGCAAAATCGACCCCGAGATCGCCGCCGCCACCGAATGGCGCCTGGCATTCCACATCCCCTACGAAATATTGAGCGAATACTGCGGCGAGGTCGAGCACTCTTCCGGAACCGAGTGGGAGGCCAATTTCTACAAGTGCGGCGACGCCACGTCGCATCCGCATTGGGCGTCATGGAACCCGATTCACAAAAAAGACTTTCACTTGCCGGAGGATTTCGGCATAATCGCATTCGAATAACCTGTTTCCGCCGCTTGTCTTTCTCGTTTTTTTTCGCTCTTCCGGGAGTGGAGTTTCTTCTCCTCGATCACATTGCGCAGCTTGGAATATGTCAACGATGGGAAGAAGTGGCGCGTCAATGTTGATTACTACGCGGATACGAACTTCCCCTTAAGAGCTTCAAGAAATTCGCGGGGATTGACTCGCTAAGGATCAAGCGCCAAAAACGCCTCTGGCGTTAAAACGGGAATATCGTTTTGAAAAAAGTCTTTGACATTCCGCGTCACAATGTAGTCGGCATCCGCGTGGATCGCGGAAAAAAACTGGATGGCGTCCTCGAAATCCTTGAAATCGGCGTCAATCGCTTTATTCATTATGCGTTCGTCAAGAGCGACTATTCGAAACGTGTCTCGTATAATTCGCATCGCCTCATACGCTTTGTTGTTTCCTACCGCGCTACGCAAAATATAATACGTGTTGTTGAAGCTTATCGCAGAAATATATCCCGTGATTTTTTCTCGTTCCACCAAAGCCCAAATGGCGAGAGAATTCTTGAGAAAAGGCTCTCTGGCGCGCAAAACGTCCAGAAGAATATTCGTGTCAATGAAAATATTCATTAGCTTAAACCATATTTTTGGTTTAAAGCATCCTCCGTCAATTGTCTGTCAGTCTTAACGGATTTTTTCCGAGCGACTTCGCGTCCTATATCTAGTGCCTGTCGGGTCAAGGGAGCGGGTGAAAGTTCCGAGGCGTTTGATTCCATTTTGGAACGCGAAAGAATATATGATGTAAACATCGCTGAAAGACTTATTCCATCGTTTCTAGCCTGCTTCTTCGCCATCAAAATGACAGCGTCGTCCGCGCTGAGAGTCAATTTGCTCCTGCTCATATAAAACCTCCTTGAAAGTATTACGTGTCAATATCGATTTACCATACGTATGGAGTGTTTGTTTGTCAAGTGAAATCTTGAAAAACTTGGATAAAAACTTTTTTTAGAAAATTATGTGATGACAGAGCCAATTGCAAAAGTCTGAACGACCGCGCGGCATCCCATTATGAGCGGGAGGTGGATTTTTCAAAGCGGCGCGCGATGCCGAGCGTCGTACCCGCTTTGAAAAAGTCGCATGCCGCCATAAGGGGTTGCCGCCCCTTGGGTTGCGGCGCCTCATGCGCTCGCAACACGGTTCGCTCGACTTTTGCAACTGGCTCGACAGTGAAGCAAAAAAGAGGTTCGGCGGAAACTGAATGCATTGTCTTGACTTATCGTTGCGAGAGGGTAAGGTATCACCATGAAACCGAAGAGTCTTTTTTTTTCATTTTTAATCGTTTGTCTCCTTTGCCCTTTTCTCTTGCGTTCCGAGGAAATGGGCGCTCGCCCTTCCTCCGCATCCATACCCGCTAGTTCAGTCTTGAAACACGAAAAGAGCGTCGATGAATCTTCCGATGAGAAATCCTCGTCGTTGTCCTTGTTGAGGAGCCGCGCTGAAAAGGGTGATCAAAACGCGCTATTCGAGCTTGCCGAAGCGTACTATTATGGACGCGGCGTTGATAAAGATTTAACCCGGGCTGTAAAATGGTATAAAATCTCCGCTGAAAAAGGCGACGTTAACTCCCAGTTGGTGCTGGGGTGTCTTTTGTGCAGTGGCGAGGGG
>JAADHT010000300.1 GCA_013151705.1 Kiritimatiellota bacterium
GCGATGTTTTGGCGGGGGTCGCAGCCGTGTTTATCGCGGGTGGAGGTAATCCGTTCGAACTGGTGGCGGCGGCTGTCTTTATCCACGGGCTCGCCGGGGAATTGTCGCCGAACGGTGTGAGGGGATTGACCGCCGACGATCTCGTCGGATTGATTCCGGCCGCTATGCGCCGCGTCTCTCCGTTCGCATAGTTGGAGAAACGGTGAAACAGTAAGGTGATGTCGACGGGGTTTTAAAAATAACGAAAAAGACGCATATGACGCGGTTTTCAAAAAATGGATGCAAGTGGCGACAAATGACAAAGAATTGAAGAGGGTCGCGTTTTCAGCCGAAGGCTTGGAGATATCGTTCAGTGATCAACTGATCTTGGACAACGCGTCTTTGACTGTGCGCGATGGCGAGGTTGTCGGTCTTGTCGGGCGCAACGGATGCGGCAAATCCACTTTCCTTCGCATTCTAGCGGGGGATGAGGAGAATTTTTCCGGCACGATCACCCGCAGACGCGATCTCGTGACCGGTTATCTACCACAGGAATTCGACCTCGATCCGGCGAAGAACATCCACGAGAACATCCTTGATGGCATTCCTCATATCGTGAATCTTATCAGGGAGTATGAATCTCTTCCCGCCGATTCACGGAAAATCCATTTGCTCGAGGAGCGGATAACACATTTCGACGCTTGGAATCTTGAACACAAAATAGAGGTTTTTCTAACGGTGTTGAAAATTCCACCGAAAGAATCATTGGTTACTCATTTGTCGGGTGGCGAGAAACGCCGAGTGGCACTTGCCAAAGCGCTGGTCGCTAATCCCGATTTGTTGCTGTTGGACGAACCAACCAACCATTTGGACACCGAGTCCATTGAATGGCTTGAAAAACGCGTCAAAAACTACCGTGGCGCCTGTATCTGCGTGACGCACGATCGCTATTTTTTGGACAGGGTGGCGACAGGAATGGTGGAGCTGTTTCGTGGGAAATTTCAATCCTATTCCGGTAATTACAGCGATTTTTTGAAAGCCAAGGCTATTCAGATGGAGCGGGACGAAATCGTTGAGGGCAAGAGAAGGAGTTTTCTCAAGAAAGAGCTCGAATGGATGCGGAAAGGAGCGAAAGCGCGAACCACCAAGGCGCGTTTCAGAGTCAATCGCTATTATGACGCCGCGTCCCGATCCGCTCTCGAGCGGGAGGATGATATTGAGCTGATCATTCCCGTTCCGCCGCGGCTCGGCAATAAAATCGTCGCGTTGAAAAAGGTGGGGGTCTCCTATGGAGACCGAACTTTGTTCAATGATTTTTCAATGGAGTTCGCGGCGGGCGATAAAATAGGTGTCGTGGGACGGAACGGAGTCGGGAAAACCACGCTTCTAAAAGTGATAACAGATTCTTTGAAACCCGATTATGGCGGGGTGGACATCAGCGACACGGTAGTGTTCAATTTCATCGACCAGGAACGCGTGCTGCTGAATGACGAGCGAACAGTTCTGGAGGAGATAGGCGAGGGAAAGGAGTTTGTGAAGCTGGGAAACTCTCAAATCACCGTTTGGGGATATTTGAAGCGTTTTTTGTTCACGGACGAACGGATAAAAACCAAAGTGGGATGGCTTTCAGGCGGTGAACGCAGTCGTTTGATGTTGGCTAAAATACTCAAACAAGGCGGCAATTTCCTTGTGTTGGACGAACCGACGAATGATTTGGATCTCTCCACATTGCGGATACTCGAGGAGGCTCTCATCGATTTTTCGGGATGTTTGATCATTGTTAGTCACGATCGCTATTTTCTGAACCGCGTCTGCAACTCCATATTGGCGTTCGAGGATGATGGCGTCATTTATCGCGAACTTGGCGATTACGATGATTACACGGCGAAAAGAGATGTCCGGAGAACCAATCAAAACGCCAAGACGGATAGTAAAACTGGGTCTGCGGAAAGCGGAACGGCGCGGAATCCGCGGAAAAAGCCAGACTCGTTAAAACCACGTAAAATGACATGGAAAGAGAAGCTGGAATACGATGGAATGGAGGGTGCCATAACCTCGCTGGAAACCGAGAAGGCGGAACTTGAGCGATTTTTCGCGGAACCGGATTTCTACAAAACCGAAGGATCGGAAGCCGCCGAGTTGAAATCGAGACTTTTCGAGTCGCAGTCAAAACTGGACGCTCTATACGCGCGATGGGAGGAGCTCGAAAAGATCAAATTGGCGTCAGACGGTTGAGCGACGATGAGGCGGTGAGACGGCCTGCCCCGCGAAGTTTGGATTGCGTAGCGGGGTGAGGCGGGGAAAACAGGGAAATTTTCAAGTGAGGATAGAGAGGGGGCTGCTTTTTTCTCCGACTTTCATTATTTCGTTTGCAATTCGCACCTTGTCGACTAGAATTTGTTTTTCGGACGCGCTTTCGCATATCCGGAATTTTGATATGCTTCAACATGGAACAAGGTGATGTGAGATGTCGAACGAAATTTTCACAATAACGAGAAAGTCGCTAATCTCGCGGGCGAGAACCGGTGTGATTCACACGCGGTATGGAGACATCCGCACGCCGGCGTTTATGCCGGTCGGCACCCGCGCTTCGGTCAAAGCCACCTCTCCCCGTGAATTGGAGGAGCTCGGCGCCGATGTCATTCTGGGAAACACCTACCATCTTTTTCTTCGTCCCGGCATGGAGATAATCGAGGCGGCCGGAGGACTTCACAAGTTTTGCGGATGGAACCACCCGATTCTCACCGACAGCGGAGGCTACCAGGTGTTCAGCTTGGCCGCGACGCGCAAAATCCGCAGGGACGGCGTCGAATTCGCGTCCCATATCGACGGCACGAAATTTTTTCTCGGCCCGAAAGAGTCCATCGCCATACAAAAAACACTCGATTCGGACATAGTTATGGCGTTCGACGACTGTACTCCGTATCCCTGCTCCGAAAAAGAGGCCGAGAAATCGTTGGAGACGACGACCCGTTGGGAAACCGTTTCCAGAGAGCAGCCGCTCAATCCGGGACAACTTCTGTTCGGAATAGTCCAGGGCTCCGTTTACCGCGAACTTCGCGAACGCTCCGCCTCGGAACTCGTGATTCTGGATTTCGACGGATACGCCATCGGAGGTTTGAGCGTCGGCGAGCCGGAGGAGGATATGACGCGGTGTCTTGAATGGACCGCGCCTATGTTGCCTGAGAGCAAACCCCGTTACCTGATGGGAGTGGGCACGCCGGCGCAGATCCGCGAGGCCGTCGCGTTGGGAATCGACATGTTCGACTGCGTGATGCCGACGCGCCTGGCGCGTCACGGCTCGGCGTTCATCGGAGACGGAGAGACTATTCCCGTCAAGGCGGGCCGCTACGCGAACGACCATACGCCCGTGGATCCGGATTGCGATTGCTACTGCTGCGCCAATTTCACCAAAGCGTACGTCAGACACCTGTTGAACGTCGGGGAGATGCTCGGCATGCGGCTGTTGACGCTGCACAATCTGCATTTTTATCTAAACTTGATGCGCGATATCCGCGCGGAGATCACTTCGGCGGGACTCGCCGAAAATACTGATAGTGGAGGGTGAGCCACAATGTATGCGGTTGTGCTTTTGCCAAAGCCGTCGTACTACCCCCAACGTTCTTTGACCAGCATTGCGCTAAGTTACTCTTGACATTGCCCAAAAGCGTGATATTTTCTAATCACTGTCAAATAATGACAGTAACGGGAATAAAATGAACAAATCAACAGAGAAAATTTGGAATTCGCTACCGAGTAATGTTTTTTCATATACAGAAGCGGCGAATGTATGGCAAAAATCCAATAATGCTCATTATGGGTTGCTGAAACGCGCGGTGGCCAATAAGGAGCTTCTGCGTATTCGTCGTGGGCTATATTGCCTGGCACCGCGTTTTCAACGCCACAGTCTAAACCTTTATTCTTTAGCTCAGCGTATTTACGGGCCGTCATACATCAGTCTTGAATCCGCATTGTCTTATCATGGATTAATTCCGGAAGCGGTCTATACTGTTACAAGCGTATCAAAAAAGAAATCCCGGGAATTTGCTACTCCCGTAGGGAATTTCAGCTATAGTCATATTCCCTTACGGGTTTTTTATACATGCGTAGATAGAATCAGCGATTCAAACAAAGAATCTTTTTTTATGGCAACACCTCTTAAAGCTTTAACTGACTACGTTTACGTTAATCAAAAAGAGTGGAAGGATTTAAAACCTGTGTTGGAGAGTTTGCGTGTCGATCAAGAGGAATTATCTAAAACCAATTGGAAAGATTTGAAAAAATTACTACCTGAGTATAAAAATCGTAGAGTTGAGAGATTTATTAAAGGGATTATCAATGAGTATTGAAATTGTGCAGGAAAGATTAAATTCATATAATTGTCGTTCAAGTTTGGAAGAAGAGCATGCGTTACGGGAAATTTCTCAAGAGATTGTTTTGGCCGCGCTTGCCCGGACTGATTTTTTCAAACATGCGGTTTTTCAAGGTGGCACCTGCCTGCGAATCTTTTATTCTCTGAATCGTTTTTCGGAAGATTTGGATTTTATTCTGAAAAACCCCGATACCGCTTTTACGCTGGAAGCTTATTATAATAGTTTAGTTGAGGAATTGTCTTCATTTGGCTATCAATTGCGGATTCAAAATCGTTCAACTGCGGAGAGCGCGGTGAAAAAGGCGTTCCTTAAAGAAAATTCCATGGGGAATCTGCTTCAGCTCACACATCTTAAAAGTGACCGTTCGGTTAAAAAACTTAAAATTAAACTTGAAGTAGATACAAATCCTCCGGCCAACAGTCAATTTGAGGCTAAATACTATGATTTCCCCTTTGCTTTTTCCGCGGCGCTGCAAAATCTACCATCTCTTTTCGCTGGGAAACTACACGCATTGCTATGTCGGCAGTATATCAAAGGTAGAGATTGGTATGATTTCGCTTGGTATATCAGCAGAAAGACCACTATAAACTACCAATTCCTCGCCGCGGCCTTGAATCAGAATGGTCCATGGGCGGGCAAATCTTTGCGAATTGACCTTGACTGGTGCGTTGCAGCTTTAAAAAGTAAAGTTGAAACCATTAGCTGGGAAGTTGCGAAAAATGATGTGAAAAGATTTATCAGGCAAACCGAACTTCCTTCAATCGATATCTGGGGGAAAGAGTATTTTCTGGATTGTATTGAACGTTTGAGCCAAGTAGAGAACGTATGAATAACAACGCGGCACAGTCTGGTTTGAAATGTCCGCTTTGCGGCGGGACGAAATGTCTGACGCAGATCGGCATTCTGAAGATTTATCTTCTGGCTGTCAAATTTCCTGTTGTGTTGATGGTGGTCGGGCTGTTTGGAGGGGGCGTGTATTCGAAATACATGCTCGTTTTGACTGTTATCGGTCTGCTCTACCCCATAGCCATGGCGGATCTGCGGATTTACCTCTATCCCGTGGCTGCCATCGCTTGTCTTTTCGGGAAAAAGCTCAACTGTCCGAAATGCGAACCGCACTGTTCCATGTTCCGCCATGGATGAGCCTTTTTTCCACTCTGATTGTCTCCAGTCGGCCTATGCGTAGCACAGAGCGATTGATTACTCTTCCATCAATGCTTTGTTGGATTCCCATTGCCCCTCGTCTTCCAAAAAAACTTCATGGCCTGGAGACGGCATCATCCAATTAAAACCGTCATCGCCAAGATTTTTCCTCAAAGTATTGATGATTCGCTCGCATTTAGCGGGTGAATCATAGGGGCCGGCTGAGAAAAACGGTTTTCCGTTTTGTCCAAACGTGAATTCGGCGTCGCTATTTTAGGCAGTCCG
>JAADHT010000139.1:0-1060 GCA_013151705.1 Kiritimatiellota bacterium
GAGATGAAGCGCCAAGGCGATTTCGAACTGGAGAGAATTTGCTCGCCACTTGCCAGTTCAGATGTCCGGGGAAATTCCGAAAAACACGTGAGGTGGAATTGCATATTCCTTCAATCGGTGTAAATTGCGTCTTTCGGATTGTACTCGACGGCTTGAAAGCGGATTCAGCTCATGCGGGTAAGTTCCGGAGGCGAACTGTCAAACACTTATTTCGGATTCAGGAGTTGAATATGTTGAACGAATATCTTGTTATCACGATCGGGGCGGTGTTGGTGAACAACTTCGTGTTGTCGAAGTTTCTAGGCATTTGCCCTTTTCTAGGGGTTTCGAGAAAATTGGAGACGGCGTTGGGAATGTCCGGGGCCGTTATTTTCGTTATGACGCTCGCGTCGCTCACGACTTCGCTGATAAACATTTTCCTTCTGCGTAAGACATTTAATTTCATGGGAACCGAGGTCAGCCTGCAGTTTTTGGACACTTTGGTGTTCATCGTGGTGATAGCGACTCTCGTCCAACTGGTCGAGATAATGTTGCAGAAGCTCGCTCCGCCTCTGTACGAGTCCCTCGGGATATACCTTCCGCTGATCACGACGAACTGCGCGGTCCTCGGCGTGGCGAAATTGAACGCTCAGGCGGCCATCGGCTCGATTCAGGCGACATGGTACGGATCAACTATTTACGGTTTTTTCTCGGCCGTCGGCTTCTCTCTGGCTCTTGTGCTTTTCGCCAGCCTCCGGGAACGCCTTGACCTCGCCCGCGTTCCACGTCCTTTTCAAGGTATGTCGATAGCTCTCCTGACTGCCGGCATACTGGCTATGGCCTTCATCGGCTTCTCGGGGCTGGTGTGAATAATTCTATAAAGAAAGGGAGAGACGGTGAAGGGGGAAATTTTCAATCCGCCTGGGCGGACAAGTATTGAATAATCATTTTTTGTTGCTATTCACCACTAACTTACACTAACGAGCGCTAACGGGAGGACAACAATGCCCCGTCGTTCAACTCGAACGGCGGGACGTTCCACATTTAGTTTTTTAAGTAACATCGTTTGGCGGTCCGGTTC
>JAADHT010000139.1:1070-6831 GCA_013151705.1 Kiritimatiellota bacterium
CGTTAGTGGTAAAAAAAGGTGCTGAGTAGTTACCATTTTTTGAACTTCAAACCGAGGAAAGCCCTCGGAACATACCGTCGCTCGATCTTGACCGTTCATTATTTCGTTTTCCATACAATAATGGGTGATTGGAGCTCTTGGCCGCTTGACGGTGAACGGCAACTAAATTTGTAAGGAATTAATGAAGATGACCAGAAAATTTTTTCATTCGCTTATCCCCATCGCGATTATCTGCGCGGCCACACTTCTGGTTGGTTGCTCCAAACACAAACAAAAGCCAAGGAAACCACCGGTCGTGACAGTGGTGAAAACGCATTCCGAGAAAATGAAGCGTCAATGGACTTTGATCGCGCAAACCGTGGCTAACAACACTGTGGACTTGAAAGCGAGAGTGAGCGGTTTTTTGGAGAAACGCTATTTCAACGAAGGTGATTTCGTCAAAAAAGGCAGTCCCCTTTTTCAAATCGAACAAGATCAATATAAAATCGCCGTTCAACGGGCCAAAGCGGAAATTTCCATGAAAAAAGCCGTGTTGGAGAATGCGATACTCACCTTCCAGCGCAATGCGAGACTTCTCAAAACAAATACCGTCAGCAAAGCTGAATACGATCAAGCCAATGCGAACAAACTCGCGGCCGAGGGAGATCTCGAAGCGGCGAAGGCCGAGCTTGCCGATGCTGAATTGAATCTCGGATACACTAGAATAACAGCTGCCTTCGATGGAGCCATTGGACTATCGACATACAGCGTCGGCAATCTGGTCGGATCCGACAGCGGAACTTTGGCGACTATAGTGTCCCTCGACCCGATGTGCGTTGAGTTCAACGTCAGCGAGGGGGATTTTCTGTTGGCCAATAAAGACGCGGAATCACGCGGAATCACGCTGAAAGACCTCCTCTCTCTACTCAAAATCACTCTGATACTCTCGGACAACACCAAATACAAACACCCGGGGAAAATCTATTTTTGGAATAATAAAGTCAGTTCGTCCACTGGAACGATACTTTTGCGGGCGTATTTTCCGAATCCGAAACATATGCTTCTGCCGGGTCAATACGCGAAAGTTGGAATATTGAGTTCGGAAGATATTCAAACCACCTTTATTCCACAATGCGCCGTGCTCTCCGACCTCGGCGGCAAATACGTGCTGGCCGTGGACGCGAAAGAGTTCGTCGTCACGAAAAGGGTGGAGCTGGGTTACACCTTCGAAACGATGGTTACTGTGAAAAAGGGACTGAACCCCGGGGACATGGTGATAACCCAAGGCATCCAAAAAGTCAGACCGGGAATGAAGGTGAAGACCGTTCTCTCTTCCGAAACGTTCGACTCCGAGACCTCGGTTGGCAAGCCGAAAGCGACGGTGAAATAGAATGTTCAGTGAATTCTTCATCCACCACCCCCGCTTCGCGTTCGTGATTTCAATCGTGATCACGTTGTCCGGCGTTTTGGCCATAATGTCTCTTCCCGTGGCTCAATATCCCACGATAACCCCCTCGCAGGTCACTGTTTCCACCAGCTATCCCGGCGCCAACGCCAAAACGGTGGAGGAGACCGTGATCACCCCGATCGAGACGCAGATAAACGGCGTCAAAAAAATGATGTATATGTCATCGAAAAGCTCGAATGACGGTTCAGCCACGATTCAAGTGACCCTCGACATTGGCTCCGACGGCGATTTGAACACCGTCAACACGAAAAACCGCGAAGGAATAGCGGAACCTCAACTCCCGGAAGACGTCAAGCGACAAGGGGTGGTTGTCCAAGAGCAATCCTCCAATATGCTCTGCATAGTCGATCTACACTCTTCGAATCCCAAAATCGACCAGCTCTATCTGTCCAACTATATGCTGATCCATCTCCAGGACGCTATCGCCCGGGTACCGGGAGTCGGGAACGTCAGCATGTTCGGAAACTGGTCATACGCAATCCGCATCTGGCTTGATCCTGATCGTCTCTCCAGTCTCGGACTAACCGTCGAAGACGTTCAACAAGCGATACAAGAACAGAATTTGCAAGCTCCAGTGGGCAGCATCGGCTCTTCGCCGACATCCCCGCGGCAGCAATTCACCTACACGCTCCAAGCTAAAGGGCGCTTGAGCGATGTGAAAGAATTTCAAAACATCATTATAAAAGCCACGGAAAACGGATCCTACGTCCGCGTGAAAGACGTGGCGAAAGTCGAGTTGGGATCGGTCGATTACTCCGTGGACTCCTCTCTCGACGGCCACCCGGCAGCCCTGTTGGCGGTCTACCAGCTCCCGTCGGCCAACGCTCTGGCGGTTGTCAGAGATGTGAGGCAAGTCATGGAGGGTCTCAAAGGAGCCTTTCCCAAGGGCGTGGAATACGGAATGGTGTACGACACGACGCAATTTATCGAGGCCTCCATAAACGAGGTGGTCTCCACGTTGTTCATCGCCGTTTTTCTGGTCGTCCTGATAACCTACATATTTCTTCAGGACTGGCGCGCGACTCTTATTCCGGCGTTGGCGATTCCCGTGTCGCTAGTGGGAACATTCGCCGCGCTTCTCGCTCTTGGCTACTCGATAAATCTCATAACGCTTTTCGGTTTGATTCTCGCGATTGGAATCGTGGTCGATGACGCCATAACCGTGATTGAAAGCGTGAAGCGGAAAATGGACGTGGACGGTTTGGACCCCGTGGAGGCCACCGTGCTCACAATGCGTTTGGTCACCTCGCCGGTCATAGCGACCACGTTGGTGTTGATGGCGGTTTTCGTGCCGGTGATGTTTCTATCCGGAATGACCGGCATCCTATACAGGCAATTCGCGGTGACGATTTCCATTTCCGTTCTCATCTCATCACTCAACGCGTTGACGCTCAGCCCCGCTCTTTGCGCCTCGCTTATGAAACCCGGAGTAAAACCACTAGCGATTTTCGGTCCGTTCAACCGAATGTTCGATAAATTGACGATCGGATATATGAACTGGGTGAAACGCTTGGTGCGCAAACTAGCGGTTGTTTTTCTCCTGTTCGCCGCGCTGATCGCGGCATCGTACATAATTTACAAAAACCTTCCAACCGGATTCATCCCGACGGAAGACCAGGGATTTTTCATGATGGCCGTCCAGTTGCCGGCGGGAGCCGCTCTTCCGCGGACATCGCGTGTCGTCGATAAAATCCGCTCTTTTTGCCGAAAAGAGGAAAACATAGCTCATGTGCTTTGCATCACGGGATACGACATGCTGGCGGGTATTCCGGCTCCGAACACGGCGCTGATCATCGCCATTTTAAAGCCTTGGGATGAAAGAAAAGCCTCGGGCCAGTCGCAAAAAGCGATAATGAGGCGCGTGCAAGATGATTTGAATACCATACCGGAAGCCAATGTTTTCGCCTTCGGAACCCCGGCCATTCCAGGATTGGGAACGACCGGAGGCTTCGAATTCGTTTTACAGGACAGGGGGAACGGAACTTCCAGAGAACTAGCGGAAGTAATGGGCAACCTAATGGTGGAGGCGAACAAAAATCCGGCCCTCGCCAAAGTTTACAGCTCCTACCAAGCCGATGTGCCGCAGATATATTTGACGATAGACCGCGACAAAGTGAAAAAGCTCGGGATAGAACTCTCCTCCGTCTTCAACGCGCTTCAGGCGAATCTGGGTTCGCTATACGTCAACGATTTCAATAAATACGGCAAAACTTTCAAGGTGATGCTCCAAGCGGAAAAATCTTATAGAGACAATATAAAAAAAATAAATACGATCTACGTGCGCTCCGCCAAAGGCGAGATGGTGCCGCTTTCCACGCTGGTGTCGCGCAAATACATACTCGGCCCGCAAATCATCGAACACTACAATCTATATCGATCCTGCACAATAAACGGCGACGCCGCCCCGGGCTACAGTTCGGGGGAAGCCATGAACGCTATGGAGAAAGTGGCCGAGGAACATCTTCCTCAAGGCTACGGCTATGAGTGGACCGGCATGTCGTTTCAAGAAAAACTAGCGGGTAATCAAGTGTTCTGGGTCATGCTTATGGCGATAACGTTCATCTATCTTTTCCTCGTGGCTCAATATGAGAGCTGGATGATTCCGTTTGCCGTGATGCTCTCCGTGCCAATAGCCTTCTTCGGCGCCTTGGCCGCCTTGGCCCTCTTCGGACTGGCCAACAACATATACACTCAAGTGGGTTTTGTCCTGCTCTTCGGGCTCGCGAGTAAAACAGCGATTCTCATCGTGGAATTCGCCAAAGACGAGCATGAAAAAGGACGCTCCATCATCGAAGCGGCGGAGGCCGCCGCGAATCTCAGGTTCCGCGCGGTTTTGATGACGGCTCTCTCTTTCGTTTTGGGCGTTATTCCCTTGGTGTTGGCGACTGGAGCCGGCGCCGAAAGCCGACGCTCCCTGGGGACGGCGGTATTGGGAGGGATGCTCGTCTCGGCGGTTTTCGCGACGATTCTCGTCCCCGCGTTCTACGTGCTCATTCAAAAAATGATCGAACGAGGCAAAAAGACGTGAAAACCATGGATGAACGACGTTCGAGAAGAAAGCGAAACAATATAAGGAACGGCGAAATGAGAATGATGGAATTCGCGATACCGGCCGCGCTCGCGCTCGCGGCGTCCCTTCTTCTCGTCTCCTGCGGCGGAAAAAAAGGGTTGAAAAAGGAATACCGAATGCAGGTCAACGTCGGCTCGTCCACATACTGGGGCATGGGAGCCGCGAAGTTCGCGGAGTTGGTGAGAAAGAGGACCAACGGCAGAATCAACGTCAAACCCTATTACGGCAGCCAGCTTCTCAAGGGCGCGCAGCTCAACTCGTCGCAGATGGTGGCGGCCGGAGCTATAGACTGCGCGTTGGAATCGACCATAAACACCGCTCCGATGATCAACGCGATGAACATCTTCACGATGCCGTTTTTCGTCAACACGTACAAACGCCTCGACAGATTGGAGAAAGGCGGGACCGGATCCGCGATTTTCGCGAAAATGCGCGCTAAACGACTAGAGCCGCTCGCCTGGGGCGAGAACGGATTCCGACAGTTGACTAATTCGAAACTCCCTGTGAAAAAACCGGAGGATCTCCGGAATCTGAAGATCAGGGTCGTCGGCAGTCCGATATTCATAGACGTTTTCCGCGCGCTCGGCGCGGACCCCGTGAATATGAACTGGGGCGATGCCGTGACCGCGCTCCAGCAGGGCACGGTGGACGGACAGGAGAATCCGGCCGGCATACTCCTGGCGGTCAAGATATTCCAATACAACAAGCGCATGACGCGCTGGAACTACGCAATCGACCCGCTCATCCTCTACTGGAACAAAGAACAGTTCGACGCGTTTCCTCCCGACATCCGAAAGGCGATCAGAAAGGCGGCCGTGGAAGCTACCAGGTACCAAAAAGCGCTTTGCAGAGCTGGTCTGGACGATGGAACGGCCTTGAAAACCCTGAAAAACGAATTCGGCTACGATATTAAAATCCCCGACCCGCTGGGCTACCTCCGCTCGAAAGGAATGGAGATAACCGAAATCAACGACGACGCGCGCGCCGAATTCAAAAAAAATCTGAAATCCGTAACCGATTCTTGGACGAAGCAACTCGGAGCCGAATTCGTGAAAAACGCGAAAAAAGATATGGAGGAGTAACCGTGAGTCGGCCTGCCCTCCGAAGCTTTAGCGAAGGAGGGTGAGTAGGGCGGAGCGTCCCCGCCCGCCCTCTTTGCATTATTCGCTTGCCACCCTAGGCTTGTGAGGCGGTGAAGGGGCGACTTTTCAAGTGAATCCACTGCGTCATCGAGTCACCGCGTC
>JAADHT010000033.1 GCA_013151705.1 Kiritimatiellota bacterium
ATATGCGAGGTTCAGTTCTAGGCTGTTGGCTAGACTTTACCTAGGTTGGATTATCCAACTTGTTTGCACCAGCTTAACTTGGCGCTCTCATATTTTTTCTCCTTTTACGAATTACGAATGGGCCGTATGGGCCGTATGGGCCGTATGGGCCGTATGGGGTGAATCTTCAATGTATATTCAATTTTCAATTTTTTTATGGGCCGCGGGCGGCGCTTTGAGGAGGAGGCTCCGCCTCCCAGCCTAAAGGCTGTACTCCAAAGGTTTTCCGCGCGGTTTGCGCGGCGCTTCGCGGGCAGGCTGCCCCGCGCTACAATTTGCTCAACGCCGCTTTGGCGGCGGTCCTTAGTCTTATGTCCGGGCTTCTCCTGTATTTTCCAATCAAGTCGGCGTATCTATGATCCCGCGTGACGCCGAGCGCGGCTATGGCGGACATGCGGAGGATGACGGAGGGTTGGGAAGTGCTGGAGTGCTCGAGTTCTGGAGTTCTGGAGGGGGGAAGTGGGGAAGTTCTGGAGTTCTTGAGTGCTCGAGTTCTGGAGTTGTCCAGAATCGAGAGAGCGAGTTGTGCGGCTTTCGGATGACGGTGTTTGACCGCTATCTGGAGCGCCGGGATTTTGACTATGTCCGCGGTTTCCGGATCGGCGGCGAGCGCGTAGGCGATCTCGGCGACGTCGGAGCTTTTGAATCCGGGCCGTCCGACGAGTCCGTCGAGCGCCACTATGGCGGAACCCGCGATGTCCTTTTTGTCCCGCGAGGCGTCGAAAAGGGTGTCGCGGACGAGCAGCTTCACATCGGCCGATCCGATGGAGTCGTAGCACTGTCCGAGGAATTGAATACAGTAGTCGCGCCAGGTTCTGTCGAGTTTCCCGTGGTACATGGCGATCAGATGGAGCGGGAACTCCCTGACGGAGGGTTTCTGGCGCATGAGCGCCATGGCGACCTGGTTTTTGACGGCGTCGAGGTCCAGGGGAGCGAGCGCGTCCTCGGACGTTTTTTTGTGGAGGAAGCGCAGGAGCGCCGTCTTCTCGGCCGCCGGGAGATTGGAGCCCAGGGCGTCGGCGGCGCGCATTCTGTCGATATAGGCGCTGACCCGTTTCTCCACGGTGTCCGGTTTCGGTCCGAGGGAGAGGCCCCGCGGCTGATCGGCGTCGCCGGCCGGCTTCGAAGCCGCGGTCCGGAGCGTTTCGAGCCCGACTATTCCCCGGACGGAGTCGGGTATCGGCACGGCGGGGATCGAGACCTCCCGGAATTCCGGGATGTCTCCGTCGTCGTCGTCGACGTCGTCGTCAATTGGCCTGAAGTCTTTGACGATGAACGGGAGGTCGCCGAAACGCGCGATCGTCTCGAGGAGGAGAGGGGAAGTTCCGGAGTTCTGAAGTTCTCGAGTTCCGGAGTTGGGGAAGGGGGAAGTTCTAGAGTTCTGGAGTGCTCGAGTTCTGGAGTTCTGGAGGGGGGAAGTGGGGGAGTTGCCGAGTTGCGGAGGGTCGGCGGGAGGACCAGGTGGAGTATTTCCGGTCTCAGCAGGAGTATGATCAGGGGAACCGCGATCAGAACGGCGCACAGAACGACGAGCGGTTTCGTCAATTTCCCCAGTTTTTTCGCGAACGGCGGTTTACTCATTTCCCCAAAACCCTTGGATGTTTTTAAATAGCGCTCGAACGGCCGACAAATATTTCGACCGTCTTCCCAAACGCCGACCACCTTTTCCGAAACGAACACCGAATCACTCAAGCGTCGACAACGGAAAAAGTGGAGTATAACCGCATTCCGTGAAGCGCGCAAGCATCCCAACAAAAAAAAACGCGTTTTTTTCAATCATGCGTGGCCGGCGGCGATCTCACTCGGCCAGCTCGCGGTGGAGGGCGATCTGGGCTTTATCGAAATTCTCGCGGGAGACGATGAACTGCATGTTGATCTGGCGCATGCATTGGTCGAGCGCGAGGATGTTTATGCCCTCGTCTGAAAGCGCCTTCGCCGCCTTGTAGAGGAATCCGGGGATTTTCATATTGGTTCCCATTACGGTGACGATCGCGACCTCCCGAGTTGCCACCGCGGCGCCCGGGAACGCGGCGCGGATGTCGCGCACGCATTCGTCCAGGTTCCTCGCCTTCTCGACGACGTAGTGCGTTATCGTGTTGGCGTTGGTGTTTTTCGCTATGTAGCTGATCGCGTATTTTTTCAGATAGGAAAGCAGTTTGTGGTCGTATCCAATCTGCCCGACCATGTGGGAGTCGAACACTTCGATGCCGATCAGGTCGCTTCTGCCGCAGATCATGTCTATTCTCGGCGAGTCCGAGATGCGATCTATCAGCGTTCCGGGATTATCCGGATCGAACGCGTTTTTGATTCTTATGGGAATCCCTTTGAGCTCCATCAGTTTCGACGCTTTCGAATGGAGCGCCTCCATATCCATGTCCGCCAACTGGTCGGCTATGTCGAAATTGGTGTGCCCTATGATGCGCACCTTATCCTCACCGATCAGATTCGGATCGCCGGTGCTCAAATGGAACTCCTTGTGGATCACGCCCTCCACCGCGTCCGTCAGAACCGCTATTTTGCTGAAGGTTATCTCGCTGTATCCGCGGTCGAACGAGGACATTATGCCCTCCTCGCATTTCGTGTAGCCGGTGGCTATCGGCAGTTCGGACGCGTAGTCGACGTTTTTGAAGGCCGTGAGGATCATTTCATCGAAGGAGAGCGTTTTAGACTCTTTCCACGCGGTCAGGTCGATGAATCTGGCGTTCACGCCGTTGGCTCGCAGTATCAACGTCGAGTTGTAGGCGCTGTGGGCCTCGCCGAAAGCGCTGAGGAATTCGCGCGTCGCCGGCAGATAATCCATCGGTTTGAAATGTCCGAACGATCCGATTCTCATGAGGTCTTTCAGACACGCTTTTATGCCGGCGATCCTCTCCTCCACGAATTCATTCGCTTTTTCAACATCCAAGCCGATGTCCTCGAACGAGTGATTGAGCTCCACCATTTTCGCTCCCACCGAATCGAGAGTCTCCTCCCAGCCCGAATCCCTTTCCGCGAATCTCGCGAAAACTCCGGGTTCGCCGGATTTTTTGTGTTCAAGCAACAGGTTGGTTACGCCTCCGTAAGCGGAGACCACGAACACGCGGTTGTAAAGCTCGCTTCCTTCGCGGCTCCCAATTATCACGTTGTTCATAATCTCGCCGAAGCGAGTCATGGAGGTTCCGCCTATCTTTTCAATAGTGTGTCCAGCCATAACAATATCTCCTGGTGGTGTGTCAGACCCTGTTCAAAAAAATTATCAGCCTCGGGCGCGGTCCATCCACACGCTTGAGACCCGTAAATCTTTGGGGCGAGTCAAAAACTCAATATCGGAATTACTCGCCAAGTCGAGCGATTCATACGTGATTCGCATGAATGACAAGGAAATAAGAATGACGCCTTTTCTTTTTTCCCGTTCCGCCATAGCTTGGAAAGCGACGGCGGAAACTCGAAACAAATTCAAAACAGAAGCAGACGCAACAGCTCGTCTCCTTTAAGGTTTCCCAATTCGCCGGCAGGCGCCGTCCTCTCCGAATACGAGCGGACGGAGTCCGGGACTATTCCGAAGCCGCTGACGGCCACCGGCACGGGCGTTCTGGTGTGCTTGCGCAATCGCAGCGGAACGGGATGATCCGGCAGAACCGCGAATCTCGCGGCCGTCCCTTCCATAGCCTTCAAAACCGGCGTCACTATTTTCGAGTCGAAATCTTTTATCGCGTTCATCTTCATTTCCAAGTCTCCCATATGCGAGCACTCGTCGACGGCCTCCACGTGAAGATAGACGAAATCGCGCCTCTCGGCCGCCGCGAGCGCCGCCGCCACTTTTCCGGCGTAGTTTGTGTCGATGAATCCAGTGGCTCCCGGCACGTCCACCACCTCCATTCCCGCGCATCCCGCGATTCCCTTGATCACGTCCACGGCGGTTATCACGGCGCCGGTCTTGCCGGGGTGGAGTTCGGAGAATAACGGCAGGTTCGGCTTCTTTCCCGAACTCCAAGGCCAGATGGCGTTCCCGGCGGTATCGTTTCCGGGTTCCGCCAGAACTTCGGCGGCTTTCCCGCGCAGATCGTTCAGAAACTCCACCGTGTGAATGGCTTTTGAGTTTCCCGGAGTCATCGGCTCCAAGGCAATGTCCTCCAACGATTCCCCCTGCGACGAGTCGGGCTTGTGGTAGAGGACGTTCGACGAGAACTCGTCGCCGTGCAAAACCAGAAGATTGCGGTAGCTCACTCCGGGATGGAACGTCGCCTTGTCGCTTCCCAACGCGTCCTGGAGTTTGAGCATCAAACGCCTCGCCGGCTTCTCCTCGATGTGGCCAGCCGAATAATCAGTCAACACGCCGTCCTCCACCGTGACGAGGTTGCATCTCCAAGCGAAATCGGAGTCGGCCAGTTCGATTCCCCGGGAGACGGCCTCCAACGGCCCCCTTCCGGGATAGCAGGATGTCAAGTCGAAGCCCATCACCGACATGTTGGCGACGTCGGATGAGGTGGGAAACCCGTTCGGGAGCGACAGAAACGTTCCGCTCGCTCCTTCGGCGGCGATTTTATCCATGCCCGGAGTCTCCACCGCTTCCAAAGGGGTTTTGCCACCCAAGGCGTCGATTGGTTCGTCCGCCATTCCGTCGGCCAGAAACAGAATTGTTTTATATTCTTTCAAAATTCTTATCCTCATCGATTTTTTTCTCGGCGTCGGCCCTGTTTCCGGTAACCAATCCGGTGATGGCCATGTCATCGACCGATTTCATAGCGGCGACGTAGGAGTCAACCATATTGCCAGTTCCGACTATCGCAAATCTCATATCGTGAATCTCCATATTTGAATCCGCGGGTTCCGCGGTCAAACTATAACAATGTCGGCGCGTCCATTCCGGCGCCATTCCGGCGGTTCGTTGGGAAGGCCGATGTCCGAAACGTGGAAAAGAACAACGGAATATATACCAATGCCGACGGCATTCAAGTGAATCGCGAGTCAATCTTCAGGGGCCGGGACGCTCTCTCAAGTTGTGTCATTATGTCTCATTCGTTAATGTTTGATATTATTTCAAGTTATTTCAGTCCAGTATGTTAAGATTTATTTTCCAACAAGTGGCATGGAAGGTGCTTCCGAAGACGTGGACTTTGATTCCTCACGGTTATCCGTAAACTTTCAAAGGGTATGAGAAAAAATATGGGTTCAACAGTCCTGACCGAGGTCGCTCAAGAGAGTTCTCGAGTGTGGCGTCTCACCGCTGAGCGAGAGCGAATGCGGATGCGAGGAAATAATAAGGAGTAATGACTATGGATATGGAAAAATTGACTACTGAAACAAGAAAGGCGATTATGGCGGCCAGAGGCGTGGCCAGTGAATACAAGCACCAGGAGTTGAGGCCGATGCACCTTTTCGCGGCGTTGATCGCCTCGAACCAGGGATTGGTGGCGGAACTGCTGCGGAAATGCGGAATTTCGAAAATCGACTTGGCCGGCAAGATGGAAACGGCTTTGAAGGCGATTCCATCCGTTGACGGTCCGGGAGCCGAACAGCTCTACGCGTCGCGCGATTTCGAACTGGTTTTAAACACCGCTCTTAAAAAGGCCGAACAGTTGAAGGATGAGTTCGTCAGCGTGGACGTTTTGCTGCTGGCCGTGCTGGATGTCGATAAGGAGGCGCGCTCCATCGCGGCGGAATGCGGTTTGAGCGAAAAAGCCATCCTGGAATCACTCAAGGACATCCGCGGAAACCAGAGGGTAACCTCCGAAAATCCCGAAAACACTTTTCAGGCGTTGGAGAAATACGGGAAGGATTTGACGGTTTTGGCGGGGCAGGACAAGCTTGACCCCGTTATAGGACGGGACGACGAGATAAGAAGGGTGATTCAAATTCTTTCGAGGAGAACGAAGAACAATCCGGTGCTGATCGGGGAGCCGGGCGTCGGCAAAACGGCCATCGTCGAAGGCTTGGCCATTCGCGTAGTCCGCGGGGATGTTCCCGAAGGATTGAAGAACAGACGTTTGATAGCGTTGGACATGGGCGCGCTTATCGCGGGAGCCAAATACCGCGGCGAGTTCGAGGAGAGGTTGAAAGCCGTGTTGAAAGAGGTTTCGGAGCGCGACGGCGAGATAATCCTTTTCATCGACGAGTTGCACACCGTCGTCGGCGCCGGAGCGGGCGAGGGAGCGATGGACGCCGGCAACATCCTCAAACCGATGTTGGCGCGTGGCGAACTGCACTGCATAGGAGCGACGACCCTGGACGAATACCGCAAGTACATCGAGAAGGACAGCGCCCTCGAGCGTCGTTTCCAGTCCATCATGGTCGATCAACCATCGGTTGAGGACACCGTCTCGATATTGCGAGGACTCCGCGAACGATACGAGATCCACCATGGCGTCAAAATTCAGGATGGCGCGATTCTCGCGGCCGCCACGTTGTCGGACAGATACATTTCCGACCGGTTTCTACCGGACAAGGCGATCGACTTGATTGACGAGGCCGCGGCCAAGCTCCGCACGGAGATAGACAGTTGTCCAGTGGAGATTGACGAGGTCGAGCGGCGGGTTATGCAATTGGAGATTGAAATCACCGGTCTCAAAAAGGAAAAGGACAAAGCGTCGAAAGAGCGTCTGAAAGCTCTTGAAACGGAACTCGCGGACGTGAAGGAGACCGCGCAGGCTCTTCGTTCGGAATGGGAGAACGAGAAGAAAGCCATAACCGAAGTGGGAACGCTACGCGAGAGTTTGGAGATGGCGAGACAAAGCCTGGAGCGCGCGGAACGCGAATACAATCTCGAAGCGGCGGCCAAAATTAGACACGCCACGATTCCCGGCATAGAAAAACAAATCGCTGAAGCCGAGGAGCGTCTCCAGGAGCGCTCCGACTCCAGGTTGCTCAAAGAGGAGATCACCGAAAACGAGGTGGCTGAAATCGTTGCCAGATGGACGCACATACCGGTGAGCAAGCTCGTGGCGGGCGAAAAGGAGAAGATTCTCTCCTTGAGGGATTCCCTCCATCAACGGGTTGTCGGGCAAGACGAGGCGGTAGCCGCGGTCTCCGACGCGGTGTTGCGGGCCAGGGCCGGCCTCAAGGATCCGGAGAAACCGATAGCCTCCTTCATATTCCTCGGCCCGACCGGCGTCGGAAAGACCGAAACGGCGCGTGCTTTGGCCGAGAATTTGTTTGACGACGATCGGGCTATGATCCGGATCGACATGTCTGAATACATGGAGAAGCACAGCGTGGCCAGATTGATCGGAGCGCCTCCCGGATACATCGGATTCGACGAGGGCGGCCAGCTCACCGAGGCGGTCAGGCGGCATCCTTATTCGGTTATTCTGTTCGACGAGTTGGAGAAGGCTCATCCGGATGTGTTCAACATTTTTCTGCAGATATTGGACGACGGGCGCATCACCGATTCGAAAGGGCGGACCGTCAGCTTCAAAAACTGCATAATCATAATGACGTCGAATATTGGGAGCGACATACTCATCAACGAGCCCGACTCCGACTGCCGCGAACAAATTATAAAGTTGATGAACGCGCATTTCCGTCCGGAGTTCCTCAACCGGATAGACGAGATACTCTTCTTCCATTCGCTCGACAAGGAGCATTTGAGGAAAATCGTCAAAATCCAACTGGGAAATTTCAGTAACAGATTGTCGGAGATGGGAGTGAAAGTCGAATTCACCGCCGCCGCGCTCGACTATCTGGCGAACGCCGGATTCGATCCCGTGTATGGAGCGCGCCCGTTGAAGCGTGTGATCACGCGCGAGGTTGAGACTCCGGTCTCGCGTATGCTGGTATCCGGCGAGTTGTCGCAGGGAGCTTCGCTGAAAGTCGACGCGGAAAACGGCGAATTGAAGCTGACGTCCAAGTAGCTTCGGAAGTATTTCGCGGTCTA
>JAADHT010000115.1 GCA_013151705.1 Kiritimatiellota bacterium
GCTCGACCGTCGGTGGCGGTCAGAACCGAGCCTGACTTGATTCCGCGCCAGGCGAGCTGCAACTGCTCCTCCGCGAATTTAGCAATCGTCATGAGGCACCTCGGTGGTGAATCTTTATCGGGTTTTCGCGATCTTGACTTTTATGATTTTTTTGTTGTCGGCTTGAAGCACTGTCATTTTCAGATTGTGGTCTTTCAGATCGAGGGTTTCGTCTTTCATAGGGATGTGCCCGAGCTCGCCGCAGACGAATCCGCCTATGGTGTCAACATCCTCTCCGTCGGGTATATCGGAGTCCAGCACCTCGTTGACGTCGTCGATAAGGGTTCTAGCATCGAAAACCACCGAACCGTCCGGCATTTCAACGTGCATGGGCGCGTCGTCCTCATCCGCGTCATATTCGTCGCGGATCTCGCCCACGATCTCCTCTATGATGTCCTCGAGCGTCACTATTCCCGCGGTGCCGCCGTACTCGTCGATCACCACCGCGAAATGGTTGCGCGTTTTCTGTATTTCCTGGAGTAGATCGCCCACCTCCTTGGTTTCGGGAATGAAAATGGGACGTCTGGCCAATTCCATCAGAGATTTGCCCTTGATTTTTTCCGAGTTGAGGAAGTCTTTGGCGTAGAGGATCCCTTTGATATTGTCAACGTTGTCGTCGTAAACCGGAATCCTGGAGTGTCCCGTTTCAATGAAGAGTTTGACCGCCTCTTCGATGGGCTCGTTCATAGATATCGCATTGACGTCGACTCTTGGGGTCATGATTTCCCGCACGGCAGTGTCATCGAGTTCGAAGACACCTCTGATCATTCTTTTTTCGTCCTCTTCCAAGGATGATTCCTCGTCGGCGTCGGGGTTGTCGTCCTGATCGACCAGGGAGAGTATCTCGTCTTCGGTGGTGGCCTTCTCCTCGTCGTCCTCCTGGGCGTTCCACTGTTCCATTTTTCCCCGGAAAAACTCTGTGAAGACAAGGGCTGGAAAGAAAACCGAAAACCTCAACAGTTTTAGGAGAGGCATGGTGAACGAGAGTATCGGCAGATCGAATCTGGCGATGAACGCGCCGGTGATCGTTTCCGTGAGCATGACGAACGCGAATGTCGCTAGAACCGAGTAGAGCATTGACTGCGTTCCGGAGATATCCTGGAAACGGGAGCGAATTAAAAACAACGAGATGCCCGCGAGCAGGCATACGAAAAGAAACACGAGTGAGCGGAAAACCAGTTCGTAGGCGTTTTTGTCGTCAAGCCACTCCTCGATTTTCCTGGCCAGCTTTTTATCCTTCGCCTCGATTCGCCTCAAACGGCCTCCGCTCAATTGCGAAAACGCGTCCCAAGCCGACATAAG
Organism: Kiritimatiellota bacterium; assembly: GCA_013151705.1. Classification (GTDB taxonomy): domain Bacteria; phylum Verrucomicrobiota; class Lentisphaeria; order Victivallales; family JAADHT01; genus JAADHT01. The sequence goes on from JAADHT010000115.1 coordinate 1,342, forward strand.
CCAAAGAAACAGCACTACAGTAGATGTTAAAAACAATGTCTCAAGATTCATGATAAAGACGAATATACAATAATTCCTCCGTCGCGCAACTCGAAAACGAGTTTATTTGAAAAAAGCGCGAAGTTCGCGGTTTTTATCGTCCCGTCGGTATTGCAAGAGAGTGAATCAAGGTTAGATTGTCTGTGTGCGTGATTGGCGAGTCGTTTGTGTCCTATTCGTTCCACTATGCGACTCGCGCCACCCGCGTTTCGCGTATCACATGTCGTGTCTCAAGTTTAACAAGTTGCAATTTACTAATCACGAACTCCAAAAGGATTCACAATGGAAGATACTGGAAAGAAGAACAACAACGACACCGCGCGGGAGCGTGCGGCCGCGGAGCGGAGCGGGCGGAAGTCGCCGCCCGCCGGCGCTTCGAAGAAGACGATAAAATCCAAAAAGGCAAGATCCAAGTCAACTTCAAAGGCGATAGAGATTCGGGAGACTCCCATATTTCCCGCGCACGACGTGATCCTTTTTCCGCACACATTGGCGCCGTTGGTCATCAAGACAAAAGACGAGCAGGGGAAATTCGACAAAGTGATGGACGGGGACAAATTGATCGCTCTTTTTCCGGAGATACCACAAGCGGAAGTATCTTCCATATTCGAAAAGTTACCTTTCAATCCCGGCGAGATATTCGAAAGTTTCGAGTTGGACGGGAATAAACTATCCTCCGTCGGCGTTCTTTGCCGAGTGGTCAAGAAACTGCGTTTTCCGGACGATTCACTGAGGATACTACTAAGGGGCTTGAAAAGAATAAAAGCGACATCCGTGGCCACGTCCACGGAGAATGGGTTCGCGTCAGTGTTCTACGAAGTGGTCGAGGACGAGGTGGACGACTCCTCGAATGTTGAAATCACCGCCTTGACCCAAAATGTGATAACGCAGTTCCAAGAGATAATCAATTTGTCCCCGATGTTTCCCGATGAGCTGAAAGTGGCCATATTGAACATCGACGACAGTGTGCGTCTGGTCGATATGATCGCGGACTCCCTCAACCTCGGGGTGGACGAGAAACTGCATCTGCTAGCGATTCCCGGTCTGCTGGGCCGTTTGCAGCTTTTGGCGATATTCCTCCACCGCCAAGTGGAGATGCTCAAGGTGGGAGCGAAAATACAGGCGCAGGTGAACAACTCTTTGGGACAGAGCCAAAAAGAGATATTCCTCCGCGAGCAGATGCGGGCCATAAAGCATGAATTGGGGGAGGATAATAAAAATCCGGATATAGTGGCCTTCGAGAAACGAATGTCCGAGATGAATCTCTCGGAGCAAGTGGTGGAGGTTGTCGAGAAGGAGTTGGAGCGCATGGAGCTCATTCCGCGTGCCGCGCCCGACTACAACGTGTCGCACAACTACGTTGACTGGCTGCTTTCTGTTCCTTGGAACACGTGGAGCGAGGATCGGCTGGATATCCGCGGGGCCGAGAAGGTGTTGAACGAGGACCACTACGATTTGAGTAAGGTCAAAGAGCGTATCTTGGAATTTTTGGCTGTCATACAGCTGAAAAAAGACCGTAAATCGCCGATTCTCTGTTTCGTGGGCCCTCCGGGAGTCGGAAAGACGTCTCTGGGCAAATCGATAGCCCGCGCGATGAACCGCTCATTCGTCAGAATGTCGCTTGGCGGCATTCGTGACGAGGCTGAGATCCGCGGACATCGCAGAACCTATATCGGAGCGTTGCCCGGCCGTATCATTCAGGGTGTGAAGAAGGCGAAAACCGCGAATCCCGTTTTCATGTTGGACGAGCTTGATAAAATCGGCAACGATTTCCGCGGTGATCCGGCCTCGGCGTTGCTCGAAGTCCTCGATCCGCAGCAGAACAACGCGTTCAACGACCATTACCTCGAAATAGACTACGATTTGAGTTCGGTGATGTTTATCGCCACCGCCAACATAACCGACACGATTCCTCCGGCGCTGCTGGACCGAATGGAGATAATGCATCTGCCCGGTTACACGACAATGGAGAAAAAGCAGATAGCCAGACGTTTTCTGCTTCCGCGCCAACTGAGGGAGAATGGTTTGAAGGCACGGCAGCTTTCAATGCCTATGCCGACGATAGAGTCTTTGATCTCTGACTATACGCGGGAAGCCGGCGTGAGAAAGCTCGAGCGTTCCCTTGGAAGCGTTTTCCGGAAAGTGGCCCGCAAAATTGTCGAGGGCGAGATCGATCCGAAGGCGAAAACAGTGGTAGCGTCCGGCGATCTTTCCGAGTATTTGGGCCCCAAACTATATATTCAAGACGAGGCGGAGAGCGCCCCCGAGGTTGGAATAGCCACGGGAATGGCTTGGACGAGCGTCGGTGGCGCGATTCTTCCCGTGGAAGTGACGTCGATGCCCGGAAAAGGAGAGCTCAAACTCACAGGTTCCCTCGGCGACGTTATGAAGGAGAGCGCACAGGCGGCGTTCAGTTTCGTACGCAGCAACGGGGAAAAATTCAAAATACCGGAAAAAACTTTTTCCACCAAGGATTTCCACATACATGTTCCCGACGGGGCCACTCCGAAGGACGGGCCGTCGGCGGGGATAACAATGCTCGCGTCGCTGGTGTCTCACTTGACGAGCAAACCGTTGCGCCCTCTCACCGCTATGACCGGAGAGATAACCTTGCGCGGCAAAATCACGCCAGTCGGTGGAATCAAGGAGAAAGTCATCGCCGCGTTGGCGGCCGGAATCAAAGATGTGCTGCTGCCGGAGAAGAACCGCAAGGATCTCGAGGACGTTCCGGACGAGGTGAAGCGTAAACTGCGTTTTACCTTCGCTTCGGATGCCGGAACCGCATTGAAGTTTCTGCTGCTCAATACTGGGGCACCGAAGAAAAGCCGCAAAAGATATCGTTAGACTGGAAGTAAGATGGATTGGTAAAACACGAAATGCGACTGAAAACCAAAGAATTCACATTCGCCGTGGATATTGACGGATGCATATCCCGTATTCGGCCAACTCTAAATTTTTTGAGAGGTCGGGATGAGACAATAGGGGCGATCGCGGATGAGAATACGGAACAGCTGTGGTGATGGGAGTCGATTATTCTGGTTATTATACGTTGGATACAGGAGTCGGCGGCGATGCTCGTCTGGAATTGACATTGCCCAAGCATGGGGTGGCTAGTCTAGTTGTTTTGACAAGGGATCTCGGCCAGCTCAAAAGTATTCGCGATTGGTTGAAATTCCGGGAATCGACGTTGTCTTGACGAAATCCGAAGTGTCAAGCGAATTTAAAAGGTGTTCGGGAAATGGAACGCGACAACATATTCGAGGCATCCACTCCGTTTCGGGATGGCTTAAGGCGTTTTCGTTCGAATGGTTTGGCGATGACCGGAGTCGCGGGAATCGCGTTCCTGCTGTTCGTCTCCATAGCCGCTCCACTCATTGCGAACGCCCGTCCTCTGCTTCTCTATAAAGACGGCGGGTTGTGGAGTCCGGCGGCGCGCTATCTTTTCGCGCCGGACAGCGCCGAGGTGTTCGTTGAGCGCTTTTTCAACTATCTTTTGATATTGTTTCCGTTCACCGTCGTTTTCTGGTTTTTGAAGCGGATAAGAGTTTGCCGAGCCTGGTTGGCTCTGGCGATTCCGGCGGTTCTTCTTTTGCTCCCTTTTTTTCTCACGCAAAGCAGACTCGACAAACGGGATTGGCGCGAGATTCGCGGCAATCTTCCCCCCGGCGAATTCGCGATTTTCGCGCTTGTGCCGTATGGGCCGTTCGAAAATGTGGCGGCGCCATACGAAAAACCGTCCCGCAAGCATATTTTCGGCACCGACAAGATCGGGCGCGACGTGTTGTCCAGAATGATTTACGGTTCCCGCGTGTCGCTCGCCGTGGGATTGTTCGCGACTGGAGCAGCGATGCTCATCGGGATAGTCGTCGGTTTGTGCTCCGGTTATTTCGGCGGTGTGACGGATATGCTGATGATGCGTGTTGTCGAGATAGTGATTTGTTTTCCCACTTTTCTGCTGCTGTTGATATTGATGTCGATATTGATGGACTACAAATTCACGCAGTCGATATTGCTTGTGATTGGCGTGATAGGTTTGACCGGCTGGACCGGCTTGGCGCGCATCGTTCGAGGTGAGACCCTCAAACTGAGGGAGCTCCCGTTTATCCGCGCCTGCGAAACTCTGGCCGTTCCGGTTTGGCGGATTCTACTTCGCCATCTTCTCCCCAACGTTATGGGGGTGGTCACCATCAGTTTCACATTCGGAATCGCCGGCGCTATTCTCGCGGAAAGCTCTCTGAGCTTCCTTGGATTCGGCGTGCAGGATCCGACCGCCAGTTGGGGAGAGCT
>JAADHT010000201.1 GCA_013151705.1 Kiritimatiellota bacterium
ACGCCGATGGCTCGCTCGATTGGGATTTAAAGGCCGAAAAAGCGGAATTCATTCCTGGTCAAGGCTGGCTTTTCACGGATGGCGAGATCACGTATTTCGACAAGGTGAACCAACTTCCGGGCGCTCCGCGGAAATTCCGCGTCATCAAAAAAGGACTCGACGAATTTCCGGAGACTCCGAGGGATATACTTAACGCGGTCAAACACATTGAAGACCTCACCTCGTTCGAGATTTATGAGATTTTGAAAAAATCCACCCATATGTCGGTGCACAGAAAGAGCCTTTATTGGACTACTTTCTACTATCGCCTTTCTTTTTATCCTTTCGCGGCGCTGATAGCCGCTTTGCTGGGTATTCCCATAGCGACGAAAAACGAACGAAGCGGCATCTTTCTGTCGATAATCATAGCGGTGGTGATAATTGTCGTGTACATAGTCGTATCCGAAGTTTTGCGCGTTTTCGGCAACAGCGGAAAGATTCCACCATTCATCGCCGGCACCACTCCGACGTTTTTGTTCCTGGTTTTCGCATGGTATAACGTGGTCAAACAGGATTGAGCCCGGTAAATCCGCGGTTGAGGCTTGATATCGACTATGCCAATGGTAGAGTACTCGCTTTTCGCGGGGAGAACGATTGTTTTGTCCGCGTTTTTCAATTGCGACGTATCGGAAAAAATTATTTGAACCTTTCGGGAGAGCTGTGAAATGGAATTGTTGATGGATGGCTTGAAGCTTCTCGTCATAGGGATGGGTTGGGTTTTTCTTTTTTTGATTTTGATGATCATCGTGATTGATCTTGTTTCAAAAGCGGTCGCTCCCTACGCGCATGTTTTCGAACAGGTTCCAGCTGAAAAAGTGAAGCGAACACCGCTGGACACTGATGGCGATCCCGCGATTGCAGCTATGACCGCCGCGGCCGCGGCCGCGGTTCGAGCGCACAGGGACCGCGATGCATTCCGCGGTTGAGACGTTGGTGGCGCACTCCACATCAAGTCCCGCCGAAGATCGTGCTTGTCGACATCGACGGCATTTCTCTGATATTTTGCCGCGAGTAATCCTTGCGCTCTATGAATCATCGAGCGCCTTTCAAACGGAGATGTTATGAAAAAAATAGCTTATATGGACACCTCTTTCAGGGACGGGTTCCAATCAAGTTTCGGAGCCAGAGTGAAATGCGATGATTTTCTGCCGGCTTTGGAAGCGGCCGTCGCCGCGGGAACCGACAATTTCGAGATTGGTGGCGGAGCCCGTTTTCAAAGCCTCTATTTCTACTGTCAGGAGGATGCCTTCGATATGATGGACAGATGCCGCTCCGTCGTGGGGCCGGACATCAATCTGCAGACCCTCAGCCGCGGAGCCAATGTCGTCGGACTGATATCCCAGTCGCGCGACATAATCGAACTGCATGCGAGAATGTTCCAAAAACACGGTGTTTCAACGATACGCAACTTCGATGCTTTGAACGACATTCGCAACTTGGCTTATTCCGGCAAATGCATCCATGAGAGTGGAGCGAAACACCAAGTAACCATAACCCTGATGGGATTGCCTCCAGGCTTGAAAGAGCAATATGCTCATACTCCGAAATTCTATCTGGACCGTCTCCGCGAGGTTTTGGACGCTGAAATTCCGTTTGACAGCGTCTGTTTCAAAGACGCTTCCGGCACCGCCACGCCGAAAACGGTTTTCGATACGATCAAAGACGCCAGGAAGCTTTTGCCCGAAGGTTCCGTCTTGCAATTTCACACGCATGACACGGCCGGAATGGCGGTGGCCTGCAATATGGCGGCCATCGAAGGCGGAGCCGATGTCATCGACCTCTCAATGACTCCGGTGAGCGGCGGCACCTGCCAAACCGACATTCTCACCATGTGGCATAGGTTGAAAGGCACGGATTACGCTTTGGATATAGACTATAAAAAAATAATCGAGGCGGAGGCCGTCTTTAGGGATTGCATGTCGAAATACTTCATTCCCCCCGAAGCTCAAACGGTCAACCCGGTGATAACGCTTTCTCCAATGCCGGGAGGCGCCTTGACAAGCAACACGCAGATGATGCGCGACGACAACACCCTCGAACTGTTCCCGAAAGTGATAGAGGAGATGCGCGAAGTCGTGGAACGGGGCGGGTTCGGCACTTCGGTGACCCCGGTGTCGCAGTTCTATTTTCAGCAGGCGTACAGAAACGTTTTGCAGGGCAAGTGGAAAGTCATGACGCGGGGATACGGCAGAATGCTTCTAGGGTATTTTGGCCGCACTCCGGCGAAACCCGACGAGGAGTTGGTTAAACTGGCCGCTGGGCAGCTGAACCTCGAACCGACGACGGAAGACGTCCACGACATAAACGACGCCAATCCGAATCTGGGGATCGCCGTCGCTAAAAAGAATCTCGAGGAAGCCGGACTGGAAACCACGGACGAGAATATAATGATAGCCGCCACTTGCGAAGAAAAGGGAATAGCTTTTTTGAAAGGCGACAAGCCTTTGGGCATCCGCTATGTCGAGAAAAAGGAGGATGCCAAGTCGGCGCCGAAAAAAGCCGCTCGGAACGACGAGCCGGCCGCCTATTCCGTCACGGTCGACGGTCGCAGCTTCAACGTAGTTGTCGTGCCAGGTGGAGCGGTGAACGTCTCCCCGACCGCGTCGACTTCCACCGCGTCTGGAAATCAAGCGATAGCTGTGAATAAACCCGAAGGTTATGACATTCTCGCTCCGATGCCCGGATCAGTCGTTCGTTTCATGGCCTCCGAAGGCGACGAATTGTCGGAGGGGGACACCGTCCTTATTTTGGAGGCGATGAAGATGGAGACGGAGGTCAAAACCGAGAAAAGCGGAGTGCTCTCCTCTTTCGAGGTCTCTCAGGGGGACACTGTCGCGGTCGGAGAGGTTTTGGCGACCATTGTCTGACAATCGCCTGTTCAACCGCCACGGACGGAAATTCAATGATAGCTGTTTCATAAAGTTGGGAAAAATTTTGATGATTAAACGAGTCTTGATACTATTCGTACTGCTCAATTTAGCGTTGTTGGGATACTCGGCGCCGAAAACACCGGCGCCGATGTCGCCGTCGTCGGATTCGACATCGAGTGAAAGCGTGGCGGCGCTTCTTTCGGAACACCGGGAGTCGGTTCCCCTTTTCGAATGGCGGAGTAATACCGACGGCACAAGTTCTCTCGTGTACGTCTGGGACAAGCCGGCCGTCATTTACGGCCTTTACGTTAACAAAGGCGATCATGTGATGCCGGGCGCTCCCGTCATATTGCTTTCCATTCCCGACAGAAGCAAAGCCAAGGTGAAACTGACTCGGGCGATGGAGATAACCTCTTTGGGCCTGGATGAAAAAGGCGAGTCGTTGGCTCCATCCTCCACAATCCTGCCCGGCCGGGTTGTTCTTACGGGAGTATTCAAAGCGGTGATGGACGATTCCGTGCTTGAAGGGGCGAACACCTCTAAACAAAAACTCCCTCCGCTTTCGGAAATGTTCGGCAATTTGATAAAGAGCACGGGGATTTACGATGTTTGGCGTCAGACTATGAGCGATCCGGCCAAAACGTGGCAGCTTGGAGTGGGACGGTTGTTGATGATCGTAATTGGTCTGCTTCTGCTCTATCTCGCCGTCTTTAAAAAATTCGAGCCTTTGTTACTCCTTCCGATAGGGTTCGGCGCGATTCTAGCGAACATTCCGCTTGCGGGAATCGGCGGGCCGAACGGGATTTTAGGAATGATATACACCGTGGGAATCGCCAGCGGAGTGTTTCCCTTGTTGATATTCATGGGAGTGGGTGCGATGACGGATTTCGGGCCATTGATAGCCAATCCCAAGACCGCAATTCTGGGAGCGGCCGCCCAATTCGGGATATTTTTCGCTCTCGTCGGCGCCCTCCTGCTTTCAATGTCCGGACTCGGAATCGATTTCGATCTGAAGGATGCCGCCAGCATAGGTATAATCGGTGGCGCGGACGGCCCTACGTCGATCTATCTCACAAGCAAACTCTCGCCCAAACTGTTGGGTGCCGTGGCGGTCGCCGCGTATTCCTACATGGCGCTTGTGCCTATAATCCAGCCGCCGATAATGAAACTTCTCACAACCCCGGAGGACAGGAGAATCAGAATGAGCCAACTGCGTCCGGTATCCAAACTCGAGAAGATCTGCTTTCCCGTGGTGATAACCCTTCTCTGCGCGGCGCTTCTGCCTGACGCCGCTCCTTTGATTGGTATGCTTATGTTCGGGAACCTTATGAGGGAATGCGGCGTCGTCGAACGATTGAGCGACACCGCTCAAAACGCGCTGATAAACATCGTTACCATCTTTTTGGGGCTGGCGGTGGGTTCGAAACTTTCCGCGGACAAATTCCTTAACATGCAGACATTGGGAATTCTGGTTCTGGGCGTCGTCGCTTTCGGAATCGGCACCGCGTCCGGCGTTCTGTTTGGACAGGTTATGAAGAAAATGTCCGGTGGCAAGATCAATCCCCTCATAGGCGCCGCCGGTGTCTCCGCCGTCCCGATGGCCGCCCGAGTCGTAAACAAGGTCGGGCTGGACGAGGATCCTCACAACTTTCTTCTCATGCATGCGATGGGGCCGAACGTGGCCGGAGTCATAGGTTCAGCCGTCGCCGCGGGTGTCTTGTTGAAAGCTCTCTACAGTCTCTGACAAGGAACTGTTCACCACCAAGCCGCCAAATTCATCCCACTTCATTGTTCAAACGCGAAAGTCTGACGAGCAATGAGGAAACGGTGAGACGGCGAGAGTATGGTGGAGCGTCCCCGCCCGCCCATTTTCCTGAAACGGCGGCCGCTTGCCCTGCGAAGTTTGGAATGCGTAGCAGGGTGAGGCGGGCACTCTATAATTCGATCGTCGTCAGTTTTTCGGGACAAAAATTATCTGGATTTTGACAACGATATAAAACTTGAACTTTCCCTTGAGTCAAATTCACAAGGCATGACTAAAATAGGCGACTGTCAAACAAATCTTTTTGAATTACATGGATAATTTCGTCTTTTTCTTTTCCCAACGTTTAGTACCACTTGCTGGTATGAAGCGCCAGCGGAATACCAGTCAAGCGCATCCTTTTGTTATGCCAAATTCTATTTTTTTGAGTATCGATTTGGCTCATTGAAAAACATCATATCTGCATATCCCGCGTATATTTTGCCGGAATGCTTTATTCCTTCAGAAATGTAATACCGTTCTCCTTTGGTAAAACATTGTTTCTCTCCATCAACAATCAATTCGATTTTTCCTTCCAATACAATTCCCATTTGAGCCGCGTGGGAGTGTTTTGGCAAATCAACATCTTTTTCAAATTGCATGAATAATATCTGATGAGTATCTGATTGTGACAAATAAGCGGTTATTCCATCCAATGGGATATCTGCTTCCGGCAGATTCCTGATAGGTTCTGGAAACACTTGATTCATGAACTTCCTCCTCTTTCTTCATCGGCATAACATAAAGCTCCGCGGCGGCGGCACGTCAAGCCGTAGCCTTCGGCGAAGGCTGATTAGCCGTCCGTAGAAGCGATTCGTTATGCTTTTTTGTCTTTCTGTAACTTCTGGCTGAACAAAGTGTTATGAAGTTTCTTTTTTCGCAACCTCTTGCAAACTAAATAGTTGGAGGTTGCGAAAAAAGAAACAGGCTTATAACGTATTACTACATTCAAAGGGGTTGAAAAGTTGCACTTCGGACTTGAATGCAGCAAGTATTTTTTCTATTTTCTTATTGTTATTTATTATCGCTTTCTCTAAAACCTTTTTATAGTCTAATAGATTATCAAGCTCAGTTATTTCTTCATCCATATTAATGATTTCACGTCCGGTATCATAGTACTCATCCAAATAATGCTGCGGTTCTATATCCGCTTCCCTAAAAAGAGAGTAAACTTCTTTGCCATGATCAGGTTTTTCATATAAGAGACATGATTCACAAAAATTAGTATATTTACAGTGTG
>JAADHT010000245.1 GCA_013151705.1 Kiritimatiellota bacterium
CGGCGGAGGCTGAATTCCCGAAATGCTTCTTGTCAAAGTGAAGTTTTAACGTATACACAGTTACTAGGGGACATAACGGCACGGGAATCTACGGGTCTCCGATGGAACCGGCCGCGAGAATAGCGGTGTCCGAACGCGGAAACATTCTCTTTGTTAGTGTTCGCTAGTGCTTGAAAAGGATTGCCGAACAGATACATAATAGGATATGGAGTTTTTAGAGATTTTCCCGCAAGCGGAAATCCAGGTCCAGGTAATGAGCCAACCGACTCTAATGAAAGGAGAAAAATATGCTGGGTTTCATTTTTTTCATTTTTATCGCCGGCATTGTCGCCGTCGTCGCCATCGTAGCGTACAAACAAAAAACGCGGGCGTTGAACAATTGGGAACTAGCCGCGAAATCACTCGGGTTGAGATTCTCCAACGGCGGGATAATGCTGCCCAGCAGTATGACGGGAAAACTCGACGGCCACGAAGTCTCCGTGCGGATGGCGAGCAGAGGCTCTGGAAAGAGCAGACGCACCGTCACGGAATACACAATCAGGTACAGCACCAGAGTTCCGTTCAAGTTCAGTCTGACCCGTCAACATTTTCTTCACTCCTTCGGCAAAATGTTCGGAATGCAGGACATAGAAGTCGGAGACAAAACCTTCGATGACAGCGTGGTCGTGCAAGGGGAAAACGAATCTGAAATAAGGGATTTTCTGACAGCTCCACGCCGCAAGCACATAAAAACGGCGTTGCGTTCCTTCAAGGAGATAAAGATCACCGACGCCGGCATCGAAGTGGTGACCAACGGGATGGAGAACTCGCTCGACAAATTGCGAAGCACGGTCAAAACTTTATGCGCCATGGCCGAAGTCATCGTCCCGTCGCGGAAAGAGGACCATCCGGTCGAGAAGGCGAAAAAAGCCAGAGAAACCGGCGACATAGCGAACGCCATCGAGATAATAGCGGCGGCCGAGGGACTCAACGAGGACGAGACAATGGAAATCAACGAGATTGAGGGTGAACTCCGCTATCTGTGCGGCGACACCGAGCGCGCCTCCGAGATATTCGATAATCTTTCGAAAGAACTCGACGACGACGAGCATTCGAAACAGTGGCGGCAACTAGCGGAAGACAAAACGCCTCCCCCCCTCCCCTCCGAGGATGAAAAGGTGCCGACGGAATCCGTTACGACCGCCGAGGAAAACGCGGAAGTCTCCACCACCCCATCCGACGCGGATGACAAAAATGACTCACCCCCCTCCGCCATTCCGGAATCCAACGACCAATCCTCCGAAACCATTTCAATCGATGATTTCTGCGGCAAACTCTTCGCGAAAAACATGGGAGCGTTCGACTCCACCAAACTTTTCGACTCGGAATTCAAAGATAAATCAGTTGATTGGAATGGAAAATTGGTTTCCGCATCGACATTCTCTTTCGATTTCGTTTTCAAGGACGGCGGTGGAGTCAAAGCCACATTCGAGATGTTGGAACTGAAATCCGAATACTCCTCGACCAAGGTAAAGGCGATCGTCAGATATCCGGAGGAAAAGCTCGACGAGCTGAAAAAACGGATCGGCGAGGAAAACGTGGAATTCTCTGGAAAACTTATTAGCTTGGACGGGCTGACCAAAAACATATTTATCGCCTGACGGAATATAAGTTGACACATTTCATAAGTGAAATGGATGACGCGGCAAATGAGCAAAGAAGCGGTTGCGCAGCGAGGCGGAGTTACATTCGATGTTCGACGTTCGGTGTTTCTTGATTTTTGAACATCAAACGTTCAACTCTCAATTTCGAACGGAGAGAGGGTAGGTCCGTCTCGCCGAGACGGACTCTATGCGCATGGCAACTGTGAAAATGCAAGATTTGAACGTGGGGCAGTCTTCGCCAGGAACAATATCTTTTTCGACCAAGTCAAGTTTAGAGACATTCGAAATATTTGCTCGCTCGCAATAGTTAGACCCTATTCGAAAAGGTATCACAGCCATGCTGACGCGGACGAGCGGCCGTTTTGGCAAAACGGTCCTACTTCAGCTAGTGCTCTCCACCGTTCGAGCACGGCGTTTGAGATGCACTTGCAGAAGCGATATCTCGGCGGGGGTGACACCGTCTATCCTCGACGCCTGCGCCAACGTCGTGGGAGCGACTTTATCCAGCTTCATCCTGGACTCGTTACGCAACCCATTTATCTTGGAATACGCGAAATCCGCGGGGATCTCCCATTCCTCGAGTTTGCGCAATTTCACGACGGAAGCCTCCTCGCGCGCGATGTAGCAACGGTAATGCTCGTCAATCACGAGCTGTCGCCATATGCGTTTATCGACCTGGTCGTCAAGATTCAGCGAGAGAAGCTCGGAAGGGAACGGCGGAGCGGTATCCGACACTCCCTTGAGTCGCCTAAGCAGCTCCAGCACTGGAGCTCCCTCGAATTCCGATTTAGCCGCGAGTTCCGCGGTTTCCGCGAGTTTCGCGGCATACGTAGTGAATCCCGAATATTTCCTCTCCGGCAGTATTCCCGTTTCATAGGCGAAAGGCGAAAGCCGAAGGTCGGCGTTGTCCTGCCGCAAACGCAAACGGTATTCCGCGCGGCTGGTGAAAAGGCGATAAGGCTCGATTATGTCCTTTGAAACAAGGTCGTCTATCATCACGCCGATATAGGAGGTGTCCCGCCCCAACTCGACGGTGGACTCGCCAGCCGCGGTTCTCGCGGCGTTCAAGCCCGCCAAAAGCCCCTGACCGGCAGCCTCCTCGTATCCGCTGGTGCCGTTAATCTGCCCGGCGAGAAACAGATTCGGGTATTTCTTCACGGCGAGCGAACGGAATAGTTGATCGGGGAAGACGAAATCATATTCAATAGCATACGCGTACCGCGATATCCGCGCCTTCTCCATTCCCGAAACGGAATTGATCATAGCTACTTGGACGTCGACCGGCAGGCTTGTGGATATTCCGTTTATGTAATACTCCTCGGTGAACTCGCCCTCCGGCTCGAGGTAGAGCTGGTGCGTGGGGTGATGCGGAAACCGCATCACCTTGTCCTCGAAAGATGGACAGTATCTGGCGCCGACCCCTGAGATGTCCCCGGCGTAGAGCGGGGATCTGTCGATATTTTTTCTGATTATCTCGGCGGTCTCCAAGGTGCTTTTCACCAAAAAACACGGCATGTCGCTCCGTTCGGCCCGCGGGAAAACAGCTTCGTCGTCGAAATACGCGAATCCCTCGTCAGGTGTTTCAGCGTTTTGAACGGACATTTTGGAGAAATCTATGGTTTTCGAGAGTATTCTCGGCGGCGTGCCCGTTTTGAGTCTCCCCAAGCGTAGTTCCAAATCGTCCGCCAGGGATGTCGAGAGCTCGTTCGATGCCTGGTCGCCCGCCCTGCCGGCCGCGAAATTCGCGAGTCCGTAATGCGTCTTGCCCTTCAAAAAGGTTCCCGAGCAAATCACGAAGGCAGAGGCTTCGAAAACGTCGCCGAATTGGGTCTCCACACCCAAAACCTCGCCATTTTCAACTTTCAAGCGCAGCGTCTCGGCCTGGTGAACGATAAGATTCCGCTGAATCTCGAGTTCGCGTTTCATAGCTCTTTGATAGCAGACTTTGTCGCACTGCGCTCTGGGAGACCAAACGGCCGGTCCTTTGCCTTTGTTGAGCATGCGGAACTGTATGGTGGCGGCGTCGGCGACGCGGGCCATGGCTCCACCGAGAGCGTCAACCTCCCTCGCCACCTGCCCTTTGGCGATGCCGCCGATAGCCGGATTGCAGCTCATTTGAGCTATATGATCCATGTTCATCGTGACGAGAAGCGTCTCCGCCCCTTTTCTGGCCGCGGCGAGCGCCGCCTCGCATCCGGCATGCCCCCCACCAACCACCACGACATCATATTTGAAACGCTCAACCATATCTCAACCACCGCTATCTGGAGACCATTCGAATAGTTTATCCGCAAAGCCGGAGCACCGCCGCCCAATCAAGCTCGGAAAATCCGAGGAAAACGGGAAGATAGCATAAACTCCGTCGATAGCCACAACGGAACAGCGAAAACTCAATGAATTAAAATAACGCGGAGCGGTTGTTGGGACGAGGTGGCGGACAGGGATGTCCTCCATAGGCGGATAAACTCCGCCCTACCCGCGAATTGAAAAAAGCTCCCAAAAAGATAAACCGGAAACGAAAAGTAATTCGTTCCCGGTCTATGGTAATCAAACGTCAGTTTAAGCTAAACGCCCAGATCGATCATCGAGTCGGCGACTTTTCTGAAACCGGCGATGTTCGAACCGTTCACATAGTTGCCAGGCGTGCCGTTCTCCTCGGCCGCCTCGAAACACGCCGTGTGGATGTTCGTCATTATATTCTTCAATTCCGAATCCACTTTCTCGGCGGTCCAGTTGAGGCGCATAGCGTTTTGGGACATCTCGAGTCCGGATACCGCCACGCCACCGGCGTTCGCCGCTTTGCCGGGACCGTAGAGCACGTTGCCGGCCAAAAAGACCTCGACGGCTTCCGGCATGGAAGGCATATTGGCACCTTCGGACACGCATACGCACCCGTTGGAAACCAACGCTTTGGCGTCGTCTTCATCAATCTCGTTCTGAGTGGCGGACGGCAACACGACTTCCGCGGAGACCGCTCCCCATGGGCGCTTGTCCTCGAGGTACTCGGCTCCGGTGAATTTGTCGGCATACTCTTTGATGCGGCCTCTGCGCACGTTTTTCAATTCCATGACGAACTGGAGTTTCTCCTCGTCGATGCCGTCCTTGTCGATAATCGTTCCGCTCGAGTCTGAGAGCGACACCACTTTTCCGCCAAGCTCGACGACTTTTCTGGCCGCGAACTGCGCGACGTTTCCGGAACCGGATATCAAAACGGTCTTGCCGGCGAAAGACTCGCCGCGGGTTTTTAGCATCTCCTCGGCGAAATAGGTGGCACCGTAACCGGTGGCTTCCGGACGAATGAGACTGCCGCCCCAGTTCAAACCTTTTCCGGTAAGAACGCATTCGGAAGTATTCGTGATCTTTCTGTACTGCCCTTGGAGATACCCGATCTCACGTCCGCCGACACCTATATCGCCGGCTGGAACGTCGGTATTGGCTCCGATATGACGGTACAGCTCATTCATGAACGCTTGACAGAACTTCATAACCTCGTTGTCGGATTTGCCTTTGGGATCGAAGTTCGAGCCGCCTTTTCCACCACCCATGGGGAGTCCCGTCAGACTGTTCTTGAAGATTTGCTCGAAACCGAGAAATTTAAGGATGCCAAGGTTGACGGAAGGATGAAGGCGCAATCCGCCTTTGTATGGTCCTATGGCGCTGTTGAATTCAACGCGGTAGCCATTGTTGACTTGCACGTTGCCAGCGTCGTCCAGCCATGAAACTCTGAACAAAATGGTACGTTCGGGAACCGTGATGCGTTCGAGAATGCTGTATTTCTCGTATTTCGATTCGCGATCCATCAAGCCGCCGAGAGACTCGAGGACCTCTTCAGCCGCCTGTAGAAACTCCTTCTCCCAAGGTTGATTCGACTTCAGCTGATTGAGGACTTTTGCCACATATGCGTTCATGTACAACCTCCTTTTCCATGGTTGATCGACACACGTCAACGCATCCATCACCTTGACGGATTCACGAACATTGTCATAATAGAACATCGATGCCGTTTCGT
>JAADHT010000292.1 GCA_013151705.1 Kiritimatiellota bacterium
GAGCCGGTCTTGATCTGACCGGTGTTCATGGCGACCGCGATATCCGCGATGGTGGTGTCTTCCGTCTCGCCCGACCGATGGCTCACAACCGCCCGCCAACCAGCCTTGTGCGTCATTTCAATGGCGTCAAGCGTCTCAGTGAGTGTGCCTATTTGGTTGACTTTGATCAACACGGCGTTGCAGGATTTCTCCTTGATTCCCCGCTCAATATACTCCACGTTGGTGACGAAAATATCGTCGCCGACAAGCTGAATCTCGTCTCCAAGTTTTTCATTCAATAATTTCCAACCGTCCCAATCGTTTTCGTCCATTCCGTCTTCGATGGAATCGATGGGGTATTTTTTGACAAGTCCGGTCAAATAATCAACCATTTGAGCGGAAGAGAGCGAAAACGCTCCGACACCCTCGAATTTCTTGAAATCGTATGTGCCTTCGTCGTGGAATTCGGAAGCCGCGCAATCCAAAGCCAGCGTGATGTCAACACCAGGTTTGTATCCGGCTGATTCCACCGCCTTCAAAATTGACTCAATACAGTCTTCGGTATCGTTGAACTTCGGAGCGAAACCTCCCTCGTCGCCCACCGCCACGCTGAGACCTCTGTCATGTATTATCCTTTTCAACGTTTGAAACACCTCGGCTCCCATTCGAAGAGCCTCCCTGAAAGACGGAGCGCCCACCGGACGGATCATAAACTCCTGAAAAGCGATCGGCGCGTCGGAATGCGATCCGCCGTTCACGATATTCATCATAGGAACCGGCAGCGTTTTAGCGTTGACACCTCCCAGATATCGGAAAAGCGGCATTCCGAGCAGTGACGCGGAGGCTTTAGCCACCGCCAGCGAAACTCCCAGAATGGCGTTCGCTCCCAAATCGCTTTTTGTTTTGGTGCCGTCCAAGTCTATCATTGTCCTATCAATCGCCACTTGATCCAAAGCGTCGAGCCCCAACACAGCCGAAAAAATCTTTTCGTTCACGTTTTCAACAGCCTTCAACACGCCTTTGCCAAAATACCGCGTCTCGTCGCCGTCGCGCAATTCAAGAGCCTCGCGTTCGCCGGTCGACGCTCCGGAGGGAACCGCCGCCGTCCCAACAACTCCGCTTTCCAGCGCGACATCCACTTCCAATGTCGGATTGCCTCTCGAATCAAGAATCTCCCTCGCTTTCACATCAACAACGCGGCTCATAACAGTCTCCTTGTTGTCTAGTCTTAGATTGCCTTCTCCGCGACTTCTTAGCATAAAGCGTGACGAAAACATATCATTCTTGACTTGAATACTTGTCCGCCGCGGCGGATTGAAAATTTGGTTGCGGCTTCGCCGCCTTGGCGTTCATATCACATCTCGCCAGAGTCAAACTCTAGCGACGGTGACTCCGGAGCCGCCGGGAACATTCGCGGTCTCGCCGAAATCAACGCTTTTGACGAGATCGCTCTTCACTAGAAAAGCCCGTATCCTAGTTCTGAGTATCCCGTCGCCTTTGCCATGGATTATCAGAATGCTCCCGCCCTCGCTGGTGAATAACTCGTCCTCGAGCTCACGCAACGCCTCCTCGGCGGTATAGCCATGAAAATCCAAAGTAACGTCAAAAAAAAGCCTTTGAGCGCGTTTTCCGCCCAAACTCTCCGGATTTCTTATCGTTTTTCTGGATCTAGTCATTGGGCTCAATCCACGAAGTTTTTGCGTCTGGGCTTCAGGTGTTTGTCAAGGTATGGCAAATGAAGTCTGTACAACGCGGCCGTCTCATGGATTTCCTTTTTTGTCGCCTCGTCGTATTTGACGGTCAACAAACTGTAGAGGTGGTAGATGTACTGTTCAGCCCATTTGCGCATGAGCCTGCCATCGGCCGATTTGGCTTTGTCCAAAGGAATGGAAACCACTATCTCCCTGCGCTCTCCCAAACTGTCCATTCCGGTTATCCGACCGCTTATCGTCATCGTATCGCTCCGATATCTTCCGTATATCGACAGAGTTTTCCCCTTGTAGAGGTTCGGAAGGCGTTTAGGGAATGATTTATCCGCTATATCGCTCGATAATTGATATTCCAAATCAGCGACTTTGATGTCTGAAACCGCCTTCACGAATCGTTCGATCATCTTGTCGCTGCCCCCGATCTCCTTGTCGTTCACGCTCTCTCCGCGATTCCTATAGGCCAACAGATCCATAAGAAACGAGTTTCTGTCGGGACCACAACTGAAACAGTAGATGCCCGCTCCTCTTTTGTTGTCGTTTGAAACTGTGTTTATCAATTCGCGGTCCTGCACGATGGCGCCGGAATTGACCTCTCCGTCCGAAAGAAGGAAAAGAATAAGCGGACGCGCGTCTTTTTTGTTTCCGGCGCCAACGTAGGGAGCCAAGGCCGAGTAGATGTTCGTGTCCCCGCCATGCCGCATTTTGAAAAGAAACGCTTCGGCGAGTTTCAAATTGCGTTTCGTCGGAAACACCAGGTCGCTGAACAACGGGTATGGACGTGATTTGAAAGCCACGATATTCATTCTGTCTTTCGGACGAAGAAACTTCAAAGCCTCTTCCAACCCTCTTTTGAATTCGTTCAACCGCCATCGCCCGATGCTACCCGAAACATCCAGCAAAAAAACCACGTCTTTGTTGAAAGTCGGCAGGGAATCCGCCGATTTGTTTGGAGTGATGTCCATTCTGAAATATCCACCACCGCGCGGCGATGGATATTTGAAAACCTCGACATCCATCAAAGCATCCATGCTTTTCACCGGTTCGGGTGGCAGCAACGTAGTCTCCGGAGTTATGGGAAGATCCGTTTCAGGCTGCTTATCCTCCGTTTTTTTATGTGGCGGCAATGTCAAGGGCATCGGAAGTTCAATAACGCCGCCGCCGCTGCCGGAATCGTTGTTTTCACCGGACGACGGGAGGCATATGTCGTTTCCTGGAAGTTTCGGCGGTTCGGGAATCAAAATTCTGTCGAAATTCAATCGCTCGGGAGGCAAATCATCCCCTTTTATGGAGACTATCGAAGGCGGCTCGGGAACCCCGACCTTTGGTGGAGGTATGTCCGGAATCGGAAGATCCTCAACGCTTTTTCCACCTTTGCCGGCCGTTCCTCCGGAATCGGAAGGAGGCATAGGTGAATCCTCGTCGGAGGATGGAATCGGAAGTTCCGGATCCCCGAGCACCACCCGTTTGTCGGGACGGGGCGAGGGCTTCAGTTTGAGCATGCTCCGAGGGATTATTCGAATGATTCTGCTTGGACGCTTCGGGGGGCTGATAAGCGTGGCGGGCAGGAAAGACACATGCTTGAACAACACGATAAGCAGAAGATGGCACAAAAGCGACAAAACCGCCGCGATCACCACGTAAGCGTATTTCATATCATAAGTATTGCTCATCCTCACTCACCTCGCGGATGGCGCTGAAAAATTAATTTTTAAATATTGTCCCACTAGGAATTACGCCTGAACCGAATGTAGTATACATCCATGCGCGGGAAAAACAAACGCGTTCGTCAAGCGAGACGTGGCGGGAAGCCACACGCCATACTATCGACACGGCTCCGCGCCCCAAACTTCTTCCGTCTCCGCGATTTCCGCGGGGCAGCGTTGTTCCCGCCGCGAACGTGTCACATCCCACTTTGCGACTTGGCGACCTCATCGTTCACATTCATAAGACGATGGCTTATACGCTCCAAAGCGTTTTGCGTGTTGGAGTCCAGACGGCAGACGCCGGATTCCTCCAAAAGCCCCTGTTCCACCTTCTCCACGAACTTGGTCATTTCGCTCGTCGAAACCGGCTGGGGATTGCTCGCCCACTCCCGCATAAACGTTTGCTCCGGCAATTCCGTTTTGCGCGATGTTTGAATGTTTATGGGTCTCGCATGTGTATGGAATTGATATCCTTTCAACGCATGGATTATAGGCTCGTAATCGAAACGTCTATTGAAAAGCCGTAGAAATTTGTATTCCATCACATCGGCGGCCTCGTCATAGTC
The DNA here is from genome assembly GCA_013151705.1 of Kiritimatiellota bacterium. Lineage (GTDB taxonomy): Bacteria > Verrucomicrobiota > Lentisphaeria > Victivallales > JAADHT01 > JAADHT01. The sequence goes on from JAADHT010000292.1 coordinate 3,958, forward strand.
CTGTCCGGGTTTAGTGAAATGATGTTTTCGGTCTGAGAAGTGGATGGCGTTTTGAAAATTCGTGTCCAATTCGTTGCGGAACACGCGGAACTCGCGTAGTTCGCCATCGGCGTCTTTACGCAAATCTCCGCCTAAAAGCAGGAGGCAGGCTAGATCGCTCTCCTCGTGCCGCGCGTCCGTTATGTTTTTATGCCGCCCGGTAAGCTCCATCGAGATATGCAGACTGTGGGGCAGAACATTCAAAAACTCCACCGCCTCGTTAATGAGATGAGACATCGCCCAAGGGCAGTCGAAAAGAGGTCTGGACAAATCGCCGATGATATTGTACCTTCCGAAGGCATACTCGAAAAAACCGCGGTGTCTTTTCTGCGCGAGCGTTATCTGCCGATGTGAATCGACATGCCCGCCTACTCGCCAAGTGCGGTGAAACATATCGAAATCCCAAAACCAGTGGAACGAATCGTAGACGGGATCATCACCCGGTTTGGCGGTCAACGCCTTATGTCCCAAATTGCTGAATTCAAGCTCAGCGCCGAGAGGAGTGGGGGTTGAGTGCCAGTTTTCGCGTACGAAAGAGATCAAGCCGGAAATCAATTCCGAGTCGAAAACGTCGTCGGCGACGTCGATGGCCATTCTCGCGTAGTCGCGGTAGCCGCGCGCGTCGTCGTCCAGTATTTCGTTCAAACGCATTTCCTTGAAGCGCTCTTCGATTACTTCCGCTTTGTCTTTGAAGAATATGAATGCGATCAGAAGAGCTATGCCATGATGGTAGTACTGGTGCGAGACCCTCACGGCGGAAGGATGTTCATGGCGGATAGCCTCGACGAACTGGTTGAGCACTATGTGCCGGCAAGCCAGCTCCATGTAATTGCCGGCGTACGGGCGAAGCTCATCGTTTTTCAGCGTTTTGCTCAGGTTTGGAGGAGTCGCCTCCTTCAACGCTTGAATCATTATGTAGTTGCAGATGTAGTTTCCGTCGAAATGCGATTGTATGATGTTGTCCACGGCCGACCCCATCAGCTCGCGCAGCACTCGCCGGTCGAGATCCGGCCTGTCCGTCGGCATTCCGGCCAAAATGCCGTCGATCCGCTTTTCCACGTACAAGCTGAACCGGTCTTCGAATTTGATCTCGCGGTTGACGGATTTGTTCAAAGCCATGATGTTGCCAATGTAGCTTTGGCATTTCCGCCGTTTCCCGCGCTCGTCCCTCACCACGACCGTTTTACGGAAATAGAGGTTTCCCTCGTCCTCGAAATCGTCCAAAATGGCGAGTTCGTCTTTTGATATGCCGAGAAGCGCCCGTCCGGTAGTCGCAGCTCCATGCCGCTTGACTATGAAAGGAAAACTCCAGGAAGGCGTGACCAGCATAAATTGATGAAGGCTCGCTTTGATTGAATCGACCTTGCGGTTTAGCAGCATCACGACGTATTGATCGTTCATCAGCGTTCCGTAGACGAACAAGTCGGTCGATTCAGGAATTTCGCGTTTTTTCATCGGAGCCGCTCCCTGATTTTTTACGCTTCGCCACTAAAAGCACTACTAAGGAATACGCCACCATAGCAATTCCCGCGCAACAACAAACAACACAGATTTTCAGAAAAAGCGTGAAGTCCAACCCTAAAACATACGGCATAATGTCTTCCGGTTTCAATTGAACGATACTCTCAATGCCACTCA
>JAADHT010000286.1 GCA_013151705.1 Kiritimatiellota bacterium
TCGAAAAGGTCTCGCAGCCATGTGGACACTTATTTCGAGTGTGAGGCCGCGTTTTTTCGCCGAGAATTCAATGCCTGAGCATTGGGTTCTCAGCGAAAACCGCGGGATCACCCGAAAGAAGTGCCCACCCGAAGGGCTGACGCGGTCGAACGCCGTCTTCAGCCTGTGATTTGAATATGAAGACCGCCGTGGGTATTCATATTCAAATCGCAGGCCAAATCCGGCATTCGTCCGCGTCAGCATGGCTGTGATACCTTTTCGAACAGGGTCTAACTACATGCTAAAGAAAAAAATAACAGAAAGTGGCGGAAAAATCAAATACTGTTTTGAAAAATATCCCAAACGAATATTATCAATACAATCAAACTCATTACAGGGTTGCATTATCGCTCTATTAAGATATATTCAAACTGAGTGGAAACTCAACCATCGGAATCAGGTTTCTAATATGACGACACGGGACATATCATAGATGGAGCACTAATATATGTCATCCATAGCGATAATCGTATGTGAGAAATGCGGATCATATAAAGTTGAGAAATTATCGCAAGAATATTTGCCTAAAAAGTCACTATGGGGAAAAAATAGCATCTGAGTTCACAATAAAGCCGACGCCTCGTCAATTTGATCAGACCGGAAGGTGAGGAAATCGATTTATATGAATGTTCGCGTTGCCATCAACAAATTTTCAACATGGTCAAAGAAGCTCCGTCCGCATTATATGATTAAAGGAGGATAGATGAACGAATCATCAGAGAAAACGGACAATAAAATCGCAAAAAAAGTTCATAGCCTAAAAATAAAAAGGGTTGTATCTCTAGCTGTTTTCGGATTTATGATGCTATGTATGATCGCGGTGATGATAATCTGCGAAACAACGAAAATTCAATTCAATCCATTATTTTTTCTTCCATTCATAATGATTGGAATACCCGTGGGAACCTATGGAATAAGCTCAAAATGCCCAAAGTGCGGTAAAAACTTTTTCGGTATGCCAATAAGAGCGTTTTACGCTTCAACATGCTACCATTGCAAAATAGGCGAGGCACTTGACTCCAATGGAAGCACAGACAAAGAATGAACAACGAAATGGCAGAAAATGGATTAACCGAACAAACCTTGAAAGGAGAGGTTCGCAGAGTCGTTTACGCTTCTCAGGACGGCGCTTATTCGGTGCTTCGGGTCGTAGACGCTAAAAACAAAGAACAGACAGTCGTCGGCGCAATCGTCGGCGCCTACGAGGGGCAGGGAATCGACTTGAAGGGCAAATGGGAGACGCACAAGGAGCACGGGCGCCAGTTACGAGTCTCCGAATACAAATTCACACTTCCCACAACCTCCGAGGGAATAAAACGCTATCTAGCTTCGGGGTTGATACACGGCATCGGCAAAGAATTCGCGGAACGCATCGTCAATAAGTTCGGGTCCGAGACATTGGATATTCTAGACAACTATTCCGCTCGATTGACGGAAATCCCGGGATTCGGCAAAAAACGCCTTGAGATGGTACGTAAAGCCTGGCGTGAACATGCGAAAGAACGTGAGATTTTCATCTTTCTCCAAAGCCTTGGTGTATCACTCGCCTACTGTCGAAGAATCTACAAGAAATACGGTGAGCACACACCGGCGTTCGTGAGAGCGGATCCATACAAACTAGCGGAAGACATCGACGGAATTGGTTTTATAATGTCCGACAACGTGGCGAAATCCCTTGGTATTGAAGGCACAGATCCGCGACGTCTTCGAGCCGGAGTAGTCTACACGCTGAATCGTCTGTCGGAATCAGGACACGTCTGCTATCCGGAAGAGGAGTTTCTCAAATACACGGCCGAACTTTTGAACATCGACGAAAAAGACTCTGTCACGGGTTTAGGAGAAGCCTTGAAAGAGGGACTGGCGGTAATCGACGCCGTGAGCGACGACGAAGGGATTCCGCCGCGAATGGTCTACAAGACTCAACTCCACACGGCTGAACGCGAACTGTCTCATCTTATCGGCAAAATTGCGGGAGCCAAACGCCATAGAGGCGAAGCCACCCAAAGAATCGACTACCGACCGGCGGTCAATCTGAGCGATGAGCAGCACACCGCGATATCCGCGGTCGGACACCACCCTCTGAATATAATAACAGGTGGTCCGGGCGTGGGAAAAACGACGGTGGTGGGTGATATAGTGAGACGCGCGAGTATCGCGCAACTAAAGGTATACCTAGCGGCCCCTACCGGCAGAGCGGCCAAACGTCTCAGCGAATCATGCCGCCGCAACGCGTCGACCATACACCGCTTGCTTAAATGGGATCCGGAAAAACGTAAATTCGTCTATAACACGCAACGCCCGCTCAAATGCGACGTGCTGATCATCGACGAGGTGTCGATGCTCGATGTTCCGCTAGCCCTGTTTCTTTTCCGCGCCGTCTCTCCCGGAACGACCGTGGTCATGGTTGGAGACTCGGACCAATTGCCGTCGGTCGGCCCCGGAACCGTCCTAATGGATTTGATAATGTCCGGAGTGGCGCAAGTAACCCACCTTTCACGAATCTACCGCCAAGACTCGCAAAGTAGAATAATAACAAACGCTCACGCCGTAAACTCGGGACGTCTTCCAGACTTGACACCCGTTCCTAAAAACGTTTTCAGCGACTTTTATTGGATAGAGCAGGAAAACCCCGAACGCGTCATCTCCATTATCGGAGAAATGGCGAAAGAGCGGATACCAAGACGATTCAAGTTCGACCCCATGCGCGACATTCAGGTACTCACCCCCATGAATAGAGGCAATTGCGGCACGAAAACGCTTAACGACGCCCTGCAGGAGATACTGAACCCGGAAACGATGCGAGGCCCTCACCTGGTGTTCGGGGAGAAAAAATTCAGATACGGCGACAGAGTCATGCAGATACGAAACAACTACGACAAAAAAGTCTTCAACGGAGACATGGGAAGAATAATCCACATCGATCCTAAGAATAAAATGTTCAAAGTGAAATTCGAGGATAAAATAGCCGAATACGAGTTCGTTGAAGCCGACCAGATCGTCCTCTCGTACGCGGTGACGGTGCATAAATCCCAGGGAAGCGAGTTCCCCGTGGTAATCATGCCGATACTAACACAACACTACATAATGCTGCAACGCAACCTGCTCTACACCGGAATGACCAGAGCAAAAAAACTGATGGTGCTCATCGGTAGCCGAAAAGCCCTCTCCATGGCGGTGAACAACGCCCGCATGGAACCGCGCTTCTCGCAACTACGGGCGCGGCTGAAAGAACTGGGGCGGAAGTTCTAAAGTTCTAAAGTTGAATATTGAATCAGGTATGACAAAACCGATAAAAACAGGGCTGAAGATTTACCCGAGTCGGGCGGGCCCGCAATTTCACAGCCCAGGGTAAAGTCCTGGGAGAAAAAAAGGAAAAAAAATGGCTCTTCACGAAAAGAACAACGTACGGGACAATCTTCTGGACGACGTCTACTCATCGCAGGATCTCTCTATTAGAATGCCTAAATATAAGTTCCCGGACGATGAACGGGACCCGCGTCACGTCTACCAAATAATTCACGACGAACTTATGCTCGACGGCAATTCACGCCAAAACCTTGCGACATTCTGCTCAACTTGGCTGGAACCCGAAGTCCGGCAACTGATGGACGAGTGCATTGATAAAAACATGATCGATAAAGACGAGTACCCGCAAACCGCCGAATTGGAACAGCGATGCGTCAATATGCTGGCGGATCTATGGAACTCACCAGACGCCGCCAATACAATGGGATGCTCGACCACGGGATCGAGCGAGGCGGCCATGCTCGGCGGCATGGCAATGAAGTGGCGCTGGCGCGACAAAATGAAAGCCGCCGAAAAACCAACCGACAAACCAAACATGATTTGCGGTCCGGTTCAAATTTGCTGGCATAAATTCGCGCGCTACTGGGATATCGAACTCAGAGAGATTCCGATGGAGGGCGATCGCCTGATAATGAACGCCAAGGAAGTGATAAAACGTTGCGACGAAAACACGATAGGCGTTGTCCCGACACTAGGCGTGACGTTCACGTGTCAATACGAACCGGTGAAGGAGGTCGCCGACGCGTTGGATGAATTTCAAAAAGAGACCGGAATCGACATCCCGATGCATATAGACGGCGCGAGCGGTGGATTTCTGGCTCCATTCACCGATCCGGATCTAGTGTGGGATTTTCGCATCGAAAGAGTCAAGTCGATAAACACATCAGGACATAAATTCGGTTTATCTCCACTCGGTGTGGGCTGGGTTGTATGGCGCGACGCGAAAGAGTTGCCCGAGGATTTGATATTCTGGGTTAATTATCTGGGAGACAACATCCCAACCTTCGCATTGAATTTCTCGCGTCCGGGCGGACAAATCATAGCCCAATACTACAATTTCCTTAGATTAGGCAAAGAGGGATACAAAAAAATCCACGAAGCCTGCTACGCCACAGCCGCGTATATAGCGGACCAAATAGACGAGATGGGCCCATTTAAAGTGATATACAACGGACGCGGCGGAATCCCGGCACTATGCTGGTCTCTGAAAGATGGAACAAATCCAGGATACACCCTTTACGACTTAGCCGACCGCCTCCGCAGTCGAGGATGGCAGGTTCCGGCGTATTCAATGCCCGACAACAAAAACGACCTTGTTATCCAGAGAATACTAGTAAGACACGGGGTAAGCAAGGATCTAGGCGATCTTCTTATAAAAGACATCAAACGATGCCTGAAATACTTCGAAGAGAACCCGGTGACGAAATCATTGACGGAAAAAGACGCAGGCGGGTACAAACATTAAAAATGCTTCGGCAAAGCTCGTCGAAAATGTTTGGTGGGGGGAGGCCAGCCGCCACGGGGATTGTAAGAGTAGAGCGAAGCATCCTTGCCGGGCCACAAGGAGTGGATTTCGCTCAACTCCGATAGCGAGTCGGTGGGATCGTCATCAAGGTTCCGAGACACGCTCACTGTGGCGCGGAGATTTTGAAAAGACGTTTAACGCCTCTGATAAATATGGAATCGTTGGAAAAAACAGGCGTGCAGAAGCATGATTCGCCGATTTCAGACGTGTGGACGAGTTTGAATTCGGACGCGTCCTTTATTATCCGGGTGCGCCCTTTCAAATCGGTCAGATAAATCAAATCACCGACGAGAATCGGAGTTGAGTAGAAACCGGAGTCGAATTCGTGAACCCACAAAACCTTGCCCGTCGCCGCGTCCAGGCAAGTGAGAGGTCCGAAATTCGCGGCGAGATAAACTCTTCCGGCGTCGGTCGCCAATACGCTCGCCACATCCGGCAAATCGACATCCTCGTTCTCCCAAAGCTTCTTCCCGGTCGCCAGATCGAGCGCCACCGCGCTGGCGTTGGCGTTGGCGGTGAAAACTCGGGCGCCAGCGACCGAGGGAGACGGAGCGACCTCGCCTGACAAGCACTCCGTCCGCCAAATGGTCTTACCATCGGACAGCGAGACCGCGAGAACCGCGACGCTCGATTGGACTATAGCTACGGGACGCCCGACGATTTCAGCCTCGATCGGAGAGGACCACGATATCTCCTTGGCGCTTCTATTGGTCCAGACAACCGCCCCGTCCGCGAGATTCAGCGCCAGAA
>JAADHT010000113.1 GCA_013151705.1 Kiritimatiellota bacterium
GCAACTCGAGTCTTTCATCGCGGCCAGTACCGGTGATAATCAATTCCGTATTAAGTTTGGAGAACAGATATTTAGAGACCTCCTCGAATATGCCATAGATATCTCCGGCAAACTCCACTCGGTCAAGTATATGAAGTTTTGTCGTACCCATAAATAGGGCGCAAATAACACCACCGCTGATATTGTATTTTTTTATATCCTCGCAAAGCAACCAAGCGCCGGCATTAGTCATTTCGCCTTGTTTGAGAAGATGTAAATTGGAAAGAGCGTCCTTCAGTGGCATGGATGTGGGAATACGCGCGGTTTTCTGAAATTTGCTCCAAGCTCTTTCCGTCAAATCCGTATCAAGCACAAAACTGTTACAATTTTTCTCGTCGAAATGAATAACTCCTTCTTTGAAAAAGAATTCTCTTATTTCATTTCGTGAAAGTTGTTGAGACGAGGTCCCGTCTCTCAGATAGAACTTTCCGGCATAGGAATACGGTTTCGCATTTTGAGAGGGAACGACAATGGCGACAAGACTTTCTATCGAATAAGTCTCTGCAACCAATGGAGGTTCTATTGAACGAACAATTGACTGAATTTCTGATTTGAGTTTATTGTGATGATCCACCCCGACTATCTCTCCATCGTCGGCAACTCCAATAAGAAGCACTCCACCTGTGGCATTCGCGAATGCGCAAATCTCTCTACCTATGCTTTTTTTGTCGGACGCGGATTTTTTGAATTCGGATGAAAAACCTTCTCCCAAAGCGATAATAGTTTTGATTTCATTAATAGTCATATTTAGTACTACTTTGATTGCTCAGCCTTTTGTAAACGGATCATATGAGACAAATTCAAGAGGCTGAGATTTTCGCGGCGACTTCGGGGGTCTTGAAAATAAGAGCGTCGTCACAAATCAAAAAATCGACACGGTCGTGAATCAGCGCGTTGACCGCCTCGGCGGGCGTGTTGATTATCGGCTCCTCGTGAGCGTTGAAACTGGTGTTCACCAGGCACGGGATGCCCGTCGCCTCCTTGAACGCTTCTAGTATGTCGTAATAAATCGGGTTGTCCCCGCGGTACACGATCTGTGGACGCGCCGTGCCGTCGATGTGAACCACCGCCGGGATGACGCTCCTGTGCTCCTCCTTGACGTTTACCGTGATCGTCATAAATCGACTGGGATAGACGCTGTGTTTCGGAACATCAAAAATCCTCTCCGCGTCGATATCGAGCACGTATGGCGCGAACGGCATGAATTCCGTGCGCCCCAATCGCTTGTTTATGGAGTCGTTGATTTCTCTGTCGGATGGATTTGCCAGTATACTTCTGGCGCCCAAGGCCCTCGGCCCCATCTCCATGCGTTCCGCGAAAAGCGCGCCTATGTAATGCTGTTTCAGCAGGCTAGCCGCGTCTTCCGCGATATTCGCTGTTTTTCTCACGAACAAGCCTTTGGATTCGGCCGTCTCAATCAAAGAGGACGGCGGGTATGGCCTTCCAAGGTAGACGTCCCGCATCTTCCGGCGGTTCAGTCGTTCCAAACCGTTTTTTTCAATGAGATACGACACGCAGTTCCCGACGGGCAATCCCTCGTCCCCCATTGGCGGAAACACGAAGGTATCCTCCACCTTGGGCAATTCGGCGATTTTCTGATTCAGAAGCACGTTGCTGAACACGCCGCCGCTCATTCCAATATATTTCGCCGGATGTGTTTTGAGAAGTTTTGACACCCAGGTGGATACGAGACTCTCGGTGGCATGCTGTATCGAGGAAGCGATATCCTCCTTCGAGTGCTTGTCGAAAATTTTCGCCAGCGACGCGTTCAAGTCCGACCGCGAATAATTTATCGATGATTCGATCCGGAAATCCTCTTTGATTTCAAACATCGCCAGGATATCGTCCGCGGCCACGGGTTCGCCGAAGGCCGCCAATCCCGTCACTTTCCCTTCATGCCGGTTGGGCATGAAACCTAGGAATGCGGTTGTCGAGCAATACGCCAGGCCTATGGACGCTCCCTCGTTCTGAGGCGTTCGGAAAGAATCAAGATTCCCGCCCAAAACGTTGCGCAACTCCTTTCCGTCGTAATGATAGGCGGAGTAGTACGCGAAATCTCCGCCGCCGTCGCAACTGATGAACAAAGCGTCCTTGTCCCAATCGGTATAGTGAAACGCTCCGAGAACGTGGGAGAAATGGTGGTTGGCGAAATGGACGTCGACATCCGGACGCAGTTTGAGAAACTTCCTGATCGCCGCTTTGTCGACAATCTCCTCCTCATTGAAATTTTCGAGTTTTTTCATCACCCGAAATAATTTCCTGTTGGTTTCGCGGCCGCGCAGGCGTCGGGAAAGCTCCACCAACGGACGGTCCTTGCTCTTGAAGCAGACGGAGGGAAGGTGGTAACGCGACAAGGCTACAGCGTCAACATCCATCCGGGACATTCCGGCGATCGATAAAACTTCGTCGATTGAAAGCAGTTTGAACTTCCGCCCGCAGTTTTTTATCCTGGTCAAGCGCTCCTCTTTGCAGAACGCCAACATCTCCTCATCTTTGAAAAGACAGGCTGCCGAATCATGCGGCCCTACGTGAATACCTAATATGCGCATCTTGTATAAACTCGTATTTTGGAAGTCGTAAACCTTGGAGGGCGCTTGCCCGGTAGGGCGGAGCGTCCCCGCCCGCCCATCTCTGTTGAAGTCGCAAACCTTTGGAGGCGCTTGCCCCCGCTCGAAAAAAACGCGGACATGTCCTGCTTGTTTCGCATTCGCAAGTCGGCGGTTTCCGCGGACATGGCGGAAACACCAGTAAAAAACAAAAGTTTTTCTTACGCTTTGTGGTAAGAAGCCACAAAAGCGACAATCTAAAGAGCCAGTTGCAGAAGTCTGAGCGAACCGTGTCGCAAGCGCCTCATCCGCCGCGACCCAAAGGGCGGCAACCCCTTATGGCGGCATGCGACTTTTTCAAAGCGGATACGATGCTCGGCATCGCACGCCGCTTTGAAAAATCCACCTACCACTCATAATGGGATGCCGCGCGGTTCCTCCTTCGCTCTACGAGCTATGGAGGACAAGCTGTTCAGACTTTTGCAATTGGCTCTAAAAACAAACCTATAATAACACGTTTGCGTTTGTTTTTCCATGAAACACTCAAATTTCCCGCGATATTAGCGGAAAACGACTTGACAAAGCGGAATCCAAGCGATACTTTTAAGAATTCGTAAAAGTTTAAACGAATAACGCGGGGCTAAACGGAGCGCGGGACATGAAAGAGAATTTCGACAAATCCGTCAACGAGGCAAGAGGCTGTTTGATAAAGGCGGCGGGCTGGAGCACGCAGGATTTTGGAATGGGAAGGATTGTCGGCGAAGTGTTCGCCTATGTCTTTCTCTCCCGCGATCCGGCTTCCCTGGACGAGGTTGCCGAGGGCTTGGAGTTGAGCAAGGCGGCGGTAAGCATCGCCACGCGTCAACTCGACAAGCTGAGTCTTTTGCGCAGGGTGAAAACGCCCGGAGACCGTCGCACGTACTACACTACATCCGATCATTTCGCCGCGTCGCTGCAAAAAGGGATTTTGGAACTCATACGCTCGAAGTTGAAATCGGCCGGAGACGTTCTCGATCAAGCTGAATCCCATCTGGCCGCCGCCGAAAGCACCCCGGACACCCTATTCGTCGTCGATCAAATAAAACGAGCCCGCAAGATTCGCGGGAAAGTGGATTTGCTGTTGAACAATCCACTGATGAAACTCATTGGCTGATGAATCAGCCAATAGCTTTTCAAGCTTATTCCGAGATGAATTACATATTGGAAACGAGTTGGTCGCGTAACCGACGGGGCGGAGCGCGCCAGAATTCTTTTTGGCTAACCCGGTCTTGCATCGAAATATTCGCTAGGATAGACCTTATTCGAACAGGGGCTGTATAGAGGGTCCTCGACGTAAAAAGAGATTGCGTTCCAAAGAGAGTTTACCATGCGGTCGCTTACCACATCATAACGAAGGCATGCCGCAAGGGGGAAACCTCTTGGTCGATCGCGCGCCTTTCAAAATCAAATTCGGAGATTTGGATATGTTTGACAATGCCAACATTTTGATTACCGGAGGCACTGGTTCGTTCGGCAGGAAAACTGTAAAGACGCTTCTTGAAAAGTACAAGCCGAACAAGATAATAGTCTTCTCCAGAGACGAGTTGAAGCAATTTGAAATGTCGCGGATCTATCCTAACTCAAAATACGACTGTATGCGTTATTTTATCGGAGACGTTCGCGACCCAGCCAGACTTCTCGAAGCATTTCATAAAGTGGATTATGTTATACACGCCGCCGCGCTCAAGCAGGTTCCCGCATGCGAGTACAACCCATTCGAGGCGGTGATGACCAACGTTATGGGAGCTCAAAACATCATTCGGGCGGCGATCGCTCAAAGAGTTAAAAAAGTGATAGCCTTAAGCACGGATAAAGCGGCGAGTCCGGTCAATCTTTACGGAGCCACGAAGCTTTGTTCGGATAAACTGTTTATCGCCGGAAACCTTATGAGTGGAGACGAACGTGTGAGGTTTTCCGTAGTCCGCTACGGGAATGTTGTTGGCAGTCGCGGATCGGTGATTCCCTTCTTTTTGAATCAGCGGAAAGACGGTTTTGTGACGGTGACCGACGACAGGATGACGCGTTTCTCCATATCCCTTCAGCGGGGAGTTGATTTCGTGTTGGAGAATTTTGATCGGATGCATGGAGGCGAATTATTTATTCCCAAGATTCCAAGCTACAAAATACTCGATGTCGCCGTTGCCGCCGCTCCAAATGCCAAGATTGAGATGATCGGGATACGTCCCGGCGAGAAACTTCATGAAATGATGATTTCGGAGGATGACGCCAGGCGAACGTTGGAGTTCGATGATCATTTCATCATCCAACCGGATTTCACGTGGTGGTCGAAAGAGGAACATTTGCTCAAAATAGGCGGAAAACCCTGTGTGGAGGGGTTTTCCTATAAAAGCGACAATAACACGGAGTGGCTTGATGTCGAGCAACTCAAATCGATCGTCGCCGATTTCATCGAGCGCCACGCTGAATACAAATAAACCACCAACACAAAACTCACTTGCCGCTTTGGAGGGTTGGCGAGATTAAAAAACGTTTACGTGAAGATGATCGATATGTCGTTATAGCTTGGATACTTCGTGAAGCAAAATTTTCCGAAGTATGGAATTTTGTGTCACCACAACAAATAATGTCGTGTTTTAGCGATGTGGAACCGTATTTAGGTCGAAAGCGTACCTTCTGGAGGTATATTTTAAATGAATGGCGTGAACTGGGAAAACTCTAAAGCCCTTACTGCATTGAAAAAAGACTTTCTTCAAGAATTTTTCGCCGTCGAAAAGCGTTTTTTTCTTACAGGAGGTTCAGCGTTAGGTATTTTTTATTTTGATCACCGATTGTCTTATGATTTAGACTTTTTCACAACAGAATCTGATGTTGAATGGAAACCTATTGAAGGAAAGATCAGAGACATATGTGAAAGAATCAACGCTGAATATGAACCTGTAACAAGATCCCCTTCGTTCCAAAGGTTTCAGATGCGTCGTGGAGCTGAAAAGGAGATCATTGATTTTGTTATTGAATGGGTTGA